>DATLHD010000217.1:0-2347 GCA_035540075.1 Gemmatimonadales bacterium | reverse complement strand
GAGACCTTGCGCCGAGCTCGGGTTGAGGTCGAAAGCCCCGCGGGCGCATGCCTCCGCCGCCCGCAGCGTCGTCTCCTCGTCACCGGCCAGAAAGACCGGAGACCAGGCGTACACGGTGCCCAGGATCCCGTAGAGCGCCTCGTTGGGCCCCACCACGCTGAGCCCGTGCTCTGCCAGCGTTCGGGCCGCCATCATCCCCTCGGCGCTCTGCCGGTAGTACTCCTGTCGCGCGCGCTGGTAGTACTCGAACCCACGGATATCGACGATCGGCCGCGCCGCAAGCTCCCGATCCTCCGGTGGCGTCAAGGTGATCCGCAGCGCCTCGACGATCTGGCGCGACAGCCGCTCCTGCAGGTCGAACACGTCGTCCACCGTGCCGGTGTACTTGTCCGCCCAGAGGTGGGCATCGGACTCGAGGTCGATCAGCTGGGCCGTGATCCGAAGCGTGGCGCCGGCCCGGCGCACGCTGCCTTCCAGGGCGTAGCGGACGTTGAGCTCGCGCCCGACCCGACGGAGATCCCAGTCGGTGTCTTTGAGCTTCATGGACGAGGTCCGGGAGATCACCGTGAGCGCGCGAATCCTGGAGAGGTCGGCGATCACCTCCTCCATCAGGCCGTCGGCGAAGTACGCGTCGTCCGGATCGGGACTCAGGTTCGCGAACGGCAGGACGACGATCGTCCTCCTCGGCGCGGCGTCCGCCTCGGGCGCGTCCAAGGCGGCGAGAAACTCAGGGATGGTGGCGAACCGGTCGCCCGGAACCTTGGAGAGCGCCCGCTCGATTGCACGCCGGATCCCCCCGGGCACGGCAGGACGGAGCGTGGTGAGCGGCGGCACCGGGTCGAGCACCTGCCGCGCCAGCACCGCGCTCGCAGTCGGTCCGGTGAAAGGAGGCTGACCGGCGAGCAGCTCGTAGAGAACGCAGGCGAGGCTGTACTGATCGGCTCGGCCGTCGAGCTCGTGTGCGCCCTCGACCTGCTCGGGGCTCATGTAGCTGGGGGTCCCCAGCCCCATGCCATGCTGCGTCAACCCAGCGCCGCCCGCCGATCCCACGGCACGCGCGATCCCGAAGTCCGCGACCAGGGCATGGCCCTGGGAGAGCAGGACGTTCTCCGGCTTCACGTCGCGATGGATCAACCCCTGCCCATGGGCGTAGTGGAGCGCTTCGCCGATTTCCCGGACCAGCCGGAGAGCGTCCGCCACGGGGAGCGGGCCCTCGCGGGTGAGCCTGTCGCGCAGCGTCTCGCCTTCCACGTAGGGCATGACGTAGTAGGGGCGGGGCGACGGCTCGTCGCTGGTGCCGGAATCGAGCAGGGCGAGAATGTTGGGGTGCTGGAGCCGGGCGAGGATCTGGATCTCAAGCAGAAAGCGCTGCGCCCCCGCCCCGATGAGGACCTCGGGACGCAGGACCTTGATCGCGACCGAGCGGTCGTGCTTCCGGTCGCGAGCGAGGTACACTACCGCCATGCCGCCCCGGCCCAGCAATCGTTCGACCGTGTAACGGTCGCTCAGCGTGAGCGACTCCAGGACGGCCTGGTCACCGCGATCCTGCATGGAGGGAAAGCTAATCCTACGCCGTGTCACGAACGTGTCACGACGAGCCGGAGCGGTTGCAGAAGCTCAGCCGGTGTAGAGTTCAGGTCACCCGCTGCCACAGCATCTCCAGCCCCTGCGGAAATATCGAGCGGCACTGCGCCAGGCTCAGACCGCCGGTGTACTGGAAGTGTGGCCAGTCCTTGAAGCCGGTCCAGTCGCCGCCCCATTCCAGGCCCACTGACTTGCCCAGTGCGCCGGCGTGCGCCCAGCCCGGGTGGGACACATCCCAGTCCGCCTTGCCCACCGCATCCAGCACGACGATATCGAAGGCCAGGCCGAAGTTGTGATAGCTCCGGCCCCCTTTCGCCATCGTCACCCGATGCTTCCGACCGATCGGCGGCGCCGTCCGACCCTTGGCGTATAGGGCATCCTGCTCATCCCAGGAGCGCAGCCCCTGGGTCACCATCACGCCCAGGCCCCTCTGGGCGCACAGGAGCAGGAAGGCGTTCGCACGAGCTAGCACCACCGGATGCAGCGCGTTCAAGCGCTGTGAGCTGATGAAAGCGGATGGAGTGTCGGACAAGGATCCGGCGCCGGATCCGAAGGCGCTACCGGCCACGGCAGCGTCGGGGATCACGAGCCGCCGGCCCACGGCGAGCCGGTCGGGATCGCTGATTCGGTTCGCCGAGACGATCAGAGGGTAGCGAGCGGCGTCACCGTAGAACTTGCGGGCGATCCGGCCCAGCGTATCTCCCCCCTTCACGGTGTAACCCTTCATCCATCAGTCCGCCTGGATGGCCCGTCCGACCACTAC
>DATLHD010000216.1:0-5032 GCA_035540075.1 Gemmatimonadales bacterium | reverse complement strand
CTTCAGCGAGATCCCGGTCTCACGGTGCACCGCGCGGCCGACCGACTGGGTGTTCCACTGCGAACCCTCCACCGCGCGGTGCACCGTGAGACCGGGATCTCGCTGAAGCGCTTCGCCCGGGTGACCCGACTGCTCGCCGCGGTCACCCGCTCCGATCGAACTGCAGGACCCTCCTGGGCCGCGATCGCGGCTGACAGCGGCTTCTGCGACCAGTCCCATCTGGTGCGTGAGTGCCGTGCCATCGCCGGGCTCGCACCGGGTGAGGTGCATCGCGAGCGCCGCGCCCAGGAGGCCGAAACGTCCAATCCCGGGTGAGCGAGGCGCGCTAACCTGCGAGCATGTCCACGCTCTTCGCCTTACTCCTCATGGCCCAGGCGCCGCTCCCGCGCGACTCGACCGCCCGGGTCGAGCGACTCGCCGACGGCGTTTACGCCATCATCCACGACGACGCCACCGACCAGTGGCCCCACGGCAACACCGGCGTGGTGGTGTCCGACGACGGCGTGCTGGTGGTGGATGCCACTTATCTCCCCTCCCGCGCGCGGGGGGACATCGCCCTGATCCGCCGGCTCACGGACCGGCCGGTCCGTTATCTGGTCAACACCCACTGGCACATGGATCACACCCACGGGAACGAGGCCTATCGGGACGCCTTTCCCGGGGTGACCATCGTGACCGAGCGACGGACCCGCGAGTTCAGCGAGCTCAACACCCGCTACTGGTCGCGCTATTCCACCGCGCCGGACTCGCCGCGGCGACAGGCGCTCCGGGAGCTGGAGGACGAGCTGGCCCGCGGGGCCGACAGCACGGGAAAGGCCCACACGGCCGAGGAGAAGCGGCGGCTGGAGACCGTGATTCGGCAGCGGAACGGTGAGCTAGAGGAGCTGGCGAAAGTGCGCGTCGTGGTCGCGGACCAGGTGTTCGACGGCGCCACGACGCTCTGGCTCGGCGGGCGGCGAGTGGAGCTGGTGGACCACGGCCGCGCCAACAGCCCGCACGACGTCACCGTCTACCTCCCGAAGGAGCGGATCCTCTTCACCGGCGACATCCTGGTCCAGTCACCGGTCCCCTACACCGGCATGTCATGGCCGGTTCCCTGGATCGACGTGCTGGCCGACCTGGAGAAGCTTCCGGTGACCGCGCTGGTGCCGGGCCATGGGCCGGTCATGCGCGATCATACCTACACCCGGCAGATGCGGGAGCTGCTAGTGGCGGTGACCTCGCGGGTGCGGCGACTGGCGGAGGAGGGTCGGCCGATGGAGTGGATCCAGGACTCGTTGCGGCTGGACGACGTTCGGCGCAAGGTGCCGGCCTGGGCCGACAAGGAGCACGATGAGGACTGGGACTACATCGTGCGCACCGTGATCGAGCGTGCCTGGCGCGGCGTGCGGGGACAGGGGTAGCCTATCGGCCCTTCGGGATCACCCGCATACTATCCTCGCATCCCTCGCCGGTGCGCAGCGGACCCTGCTCCGTCTGAGATCGGACCCCCTCCCAAGCCTACCCTCCGCGCAGAAGAAGCCGCATACTATCTCCCACCTTCGCCACACGACCCCCGACGTGAGCTTCGTCCGATGATGCGGCATGCTGGTGCGAAGGGCCGTTGATGGGAGAGAACCGCAACGTCAGCGCCGGCCTCCTGCTCTTCCGACGGCCCGCCCTCGGCCTCGAGTTGTTCCTCGCGCATCCCGGCGGGCCTTTCTGGCGCGGCCGCGAGCTCGGGGCCTGGACCATTCCCAAGGGTCTCGTCGCGCCGGGCGAGGAGCTGCTGGCCGCGGCCCGCCGCGAGTTCGAGGAGGAGACCAGCATCGTCCCGCGTGAGCCGTTCCTCCCTCTGGGCTCCGTGCGCCAGAAGGCGGGCAAGGTGATCCACGCCTGGGCCTGGGAAGGCGATGCCGACCCCACCGCGATCGTCAGCAACACGACGCAGTATGAATGGCCGCGGGGGTCGGGGCGATTGGTCACCTTCCCCGAGGTGGACCGCTGCGCCTGGTTCTCCCCCGACGCAGCTCGCTCCCGCCTCAACCCCGCGCAGGCCGAGCTGATCGGCCGGCTCCAGACGACGCTCGCTTCCACCTGATCAGCCTCCCCGCTCCGAACGGTCGCGCGGTGGCGTCGCGGCCCAGGACCTGGCTATCCTGCCCAATGGACGAACGCCAGGAGACCTCATGGTCACAGGTGCCGTCGTGATGGGCGCGCTCGGCTCGGATGATGCTGCTGCAGGCCGCGATCAACGGTTCCCGCGCGCCGGCTGAGCATCCGGCTCTCCCTGCCCGGCCCGACCAGCTCGCCGCGGCCGCGAAGGCCTGCGTGGCGGCAGGCGCGGGCGCCATCCACTTCCACGTGCGCAGTGAGGACGGGCGGGAGAGCCTCTCCGCGCCGGACGTCGCGCGTGCGGTGAGCGCGGTGCGCACCGGCTGTCGCGGGACCCCGATCGGCATCAGCACCGGCGCCTGGATCGAGCCGGATCCCGACCGCCGCCTCGCCCAGGTCCGCCGCTGGCACATCCTCCCCGACTTCGCCTCGGTGAACTTCCACGAGCCGGGCGCGGTCGAAATCGCCGAGGAGCTGCTGGAGCTGGGTGTGGGTGTGGAGACAGGTCTTTCGGACGTGGACGGCGCCGAGCTGCTGGTGCGCTCGCTGCTGGAGGACCGCTGCCTCCGGGTGCTGCTCGAGCCGCAAGAGCCGGATCCGGCGGCCGCGCTGGAAACCGTCTCCGCCATCGAGCGACTGCTCGGAGACTACGCGTCGGACGGAACCCCGCGGCTTCTCCACGGCGTGGACGCGACCGCATGGCCGTTCCTTCGCGAGGCGGCGCGACGCGGCTACGACGCGCGGATCGGGCTGGAGGACACGCTGCGCCTTCCCGGCGGTGAGCCCCCCGGGGACAACCTCGACCTGGTCAAAGCTGCAAGGGCATGGATCTCCGGCGTGGCGCGCGATTCCGTGAGCCGCGCATGACCTCGTTCTGCCTGATCGACGTGTTCACCGATCGGCCCTTCACCGGCAACCCGCTGGTCATCGTCACCGACGCGGACGAGTTGGACGCCGAGCGGATGCGCCGGATCGCGGGCGAGTTCAACCAGACCGAGACCACCTTCGTGCTCCGCCCGACCACCGCGGACGCGCAGTGGCGGCTCCGGTCGTTCACCGCCCCCGGCATCGAGGTGTTCGGCGTCGGTCACAACGCCCTCGGCGCCTGCTGGTGGCTCGCGGTCTCGGGCCGCTTGACGCTCGACGCTCCGACCCGGACCTTCGCCCAGGAGATCGACGGCCGGGTGCTCCCGGTCGAGATCCGCTCCGAGGGCGGCCGGGTGGTCTCGGTTGGAATGACCCAGGCCGACCCGGTGTTCGGCGCGGTGGTGGGCAACATCTCCCGGCTCGCCTCCGCGCTCGACCTCGGCGACGCGGAATTGGCGGTGGGACGGCTCAAGGCTCAGGTCGTCTCCACCGGCGTGCCCCACCTGCTGGTCCCCGTGCGCGATCAGGGCGCCCTGGGGCGCGCGCGCCCGCGGGAGCCGTTGGCGGCCTATCTCCGATCGGTCGGCGCCCAAGGCTGCTACGTCTTCTGCCTGGACCCGCTCGACACCGATGCGCCGGTCCGGGCGCGCTTCTTCGGCCCCAACGTCGGCATCGTCGAGGAGCCGGCCAGCGGCAGCGCGGCGGGGCCGCTCGCCGCCTACCTGGTGGCGCACGGCCTCGCCGACGATCGGCGACCGGTGGTTGTCGAGCAGGGTCACGGACTGGGCCGGCCGAGCCGGATCGAGGTGCGGGTGAGCGGCGGTGGCGTGCGGGTGTGTGGGACCGCGGTGCTGGTGATGGAAGGCAGACTCAAGCACTAGGAGGAACACTTGCGACTGACGTTGGCCCTCTTCGCGATGGCCGCGCTGCTCCCCGAGGGCGTGGCCGCGCAGTCGGCGTCGGACAGGGCGGCGCTCGACTCGGTGGACCGGTATGTCCGGGCGGAGCTGGAGCGGCAGCGGATTCCCGGCATGTCGGTCGCGGTCCTCCGCGATGACAGCATCCTCCTTGCGCGAGGATATGGCTTCTCCAATCTCGAGCACCGGGTGCCCGCCACGGACAGCACGATCTACCAGTCGGGCTCGGTCGGCAAGCAGTTCACCTCCGCGGCGATCGTCACCCTCGCCCGCGAAGGCAAGCTCGGCCTCGACGATCCGATCCGGAAGTATCTGCCCGAGGCTCCCTCGGGCTGGGCCAAGATCACCGTGCGTCACCTCCTGACCCACACCTCCGGAGTGCCGGACTACACCGCCGACCTGGTGGACTTCCGCCGCGATTACACCGAGGAGGCTCTCGCCAAGCTCTACGCCCGCCAGCGTCTCGATTTCCAGCCCGGGGCGACCTGGAGCTACAGCAACACCGGCTACGCCTTGCTCGGATTCATCGTGCGGCGGGTCACCGGCCGGTTCTATGGCGATTACCTCAAGGAGCGGGTGTTCGAGCCGCTGGGGATGCGCACGGCACGGGTGATCTCCGAGCGCGACATCGTGCCCAATCGCGCGGCGGGCTACGAGCTGGTGGACGGCGAGATCAAGAACCAGGGCTGGGTGTCGCCCTCGCTCAATACCACCGCCGACGGCTCTCTCTATATCACGGTCAACGACATGGCGCGCTGGGCGATCGGTCTGAACCACGCCCGGGTCCCGGACAGCGTCGGCCTCGCGCAGAGCTGGACGCCAGTGCGGCTCAATGACGGCGGGACCTACCCGTACGGCTTCGGCTGGCGGCTCGATGACCAGCGCGGCCACCCTCGGATCGGGCATGGAGGGTCGTGGCAGGGCTTCCGCACCAGTATCCAGCGCTACCCCGAGTACGGCCTCACCGTCATCGCCCTCGCGAACCTCGACGCCGCGATGCCGGAAGTCGTCACGACCACGATCGCCGGGATCCTGGAGCCCGCCTTGCTGCCGCCGCATCTCCTCCCGGCGAGCGCCGAGGGCCCGCCGGAGCCGATCGAGCGGCTGCTGGCGGATCTCGCCGCCGGGAAGGCCCAGGGCAAGCTCGCGCCGGG
>DATLHD010000215.1:0-17857 GCA_035540075.1 Gemmatimonadales bacterium | reverse complement strand
CGACTCGCTGGGCTGGAATGTCGGAACCACCGCGGGTGCCCAGGCGCGGGTGGACGCCGCCGGGAGCTGGCGGGTGCGCGACAGCGTCCACCAGATCTGGTTCGACACCCTGCAGGCCGCGCTGCCCACCCACCGCTATCGCCTGCTCGAGTCCGCGACGCTCACCCTGGACAGCGTGCCGACGGTCTCACCGGTGGCGGTGCAGGCGCTGGACGGCTCGGGTCTGGTGCGCGTCGCCGGGAGTCTGCCGTCGAAGAAGCCCGGCGCGATGTCGCTCGAGGTGCTCGGTCTGGAGCTGAGCGATCTCTATGCCCTGCTCCAGCGGGATACGACCGGCGTGCACGGTGACCTCGGGGTCAGCATGGACATCGGCGGGACCACGCGGGATCCCACGTTCCGCGGGACCGTGCGTTTGGCCGAGGGCCGATTCGGCGATTTCCGGTCACCCTTCGTGCTCGGGGTGCTGAACTACACCGAGCGGCGGCTCGATGCCAACCTCAACCTCTGGCGCACGGGCGAGAACATCCTGGAGGTCGAGGCCCACCTCCCGCTGGACCTCGGGCTGACGGGAGTGCAGCAGCGCCGCGTGGAAGGTCCGCTCCAGGTCCGGGCCGACGCCGACAGCGTGGACCTCGGCATCCTCGAGGCTCTGACGCCGGCCTTCCGTCGCGTTCGGGGCCGCCTCGCGGTGGACGCGGAGGTGGACGGCACCTGGGAGCAGCCGCGACTCGCGGGCTCGATCGCGATCCGGAACGGTGCGATGGACGTGCCCGGACTCGGCGTCCAGTTCGGGTCGGTGGACGGCCAGGCGGTGCTCCAGGGCGACTCGCTGCTGCTCCGCGACGTGCGGATTACGAGCGGCGGCGGGGACCTCGCGATCGGGGGGGCCGTGCGGCTCGAGCGGCTCTCGCGGCCGCTCTTCGACCTGGATCTCCGGGCCAGCCAGTTCCTGGCGATCGACGTCCGCAACTTCCTCACCCTCACGGGTACCGGCGACCTCACGCTGCGGGGCCCGCTCCTGGGTTCCACCCTCAGCGGCAATCTGACCGCCAATCGGGGCGTGCTCTATTTCGCCGACCTGGTGAACAAGCGCGTGATCGACCTGGACGACCCCACCATCGCGGACCTGGTGGACAGCACGATGTTCCAGCACGAGGACCTGCGGGCCCGGTTCCAGAACATCTTCCTCGATTCTCTGCGGATGGAGGACCTGCGGGTTGCGATCGGCTCCGACGTCTGGCTGCGCTCGGGGGAGGCCAATATTCAGCTGGACGGCGAAGCGCGGGTGAGCAAGGCGGGCCGGGAGTATCAGCCGATCGGGACGCTGCAGGCGCCGCGGGGGAATTACACCCTCAAGATGGGCCCCGTCTCGCGCGACTTCACCGTGACGCACGGTGAAGTGCGCTACATCGGCACCCTGGACGCGCAGCTCGACATCGAGGCGCGGCACACCGTGCACGCCGTTCGGGGAGACGAGATTCCCGTCATCGCGATCATCCAGGGCACGCTCTACGCACCGAAGCTGCGACTCGAGAGCACCATGAGGCCGCCGATCTCGGAAACCGACCTGGTCTCCTACCTCATCGCCGGCTTTCCGGCGAACGAGGCCAGCGAATTTGGTGCGTCCAACGCGGTCGAAATCTTCTCCAGCACGCTCAGCAGCGAGCTCGAGCGCGCGCTCATCCAGGACCTCGGTGTCCCCGTGGACCTGATCGAGATCCGCCCCGGGGTGTCCAGCGGCAGCGGTGTTTCGACGGCCACCCAGCTGGCGGCGGGATGGCAACTGGGCCGCAAGACCTTCGTGACCTTCAACGTCGGCTTCTGCCCCGACCTGAGCCAGCTCAGCACCCGGAATCTCGGAGCCGGCCTCGAGTTCCGCTTCAGCAAGGAGTGGCGGCTCCAGAGCGCGTTCGAGCCCACCATCGAGCGCTGCGGCACGACGGTGATTCCGATAGACTCCCGGTATCGCTACCAGATCGGTGTGGACCTGCTGTGGGAGCGCGAATACTGAGATGCCCCGTGCACTGCTGATCACCAACCCCGCCGCCGCGAGGACTCAACAGCGGGCGGTGGAAGCGGTGATGCGCGTCATGAGGAGCGCGGGGTGGAGCGCGGAGGTCCTGGCGACCGGCGGCCCGGGCGACGCGCGCAGCCTTGCCGAGTACGGCGTGTCGGAGGGGGTGGACGTCGTCGCGGTCTTCGGCGGGGACGGCACCACCATGCAGGCCGCCGCCGCGCTCGTGGGCACCGACGTCGCGCTTGGCGTGATCCCGGGGGGTACCGGCAACCTCCTGGCGGGCAACCTCCGCATCCCCGCCTCCCCCGCGCGGGCCGCGCGGGCCCTGGTCGCGGGACGGCCCCGCCCGTTCGACCTCGGCCGGATGGAGCGGCCCGGCGGGCCCCAGTACTTCGCGGTGGCTTGCGGCGCCGGCTACGACGCCCGGGTCATGGCCGCCACGCTCTCGGAGCACAAGCGGCGCTGGGGGATGGCGGCCTACGTGGCGACCACGCTCCGGCTCATCACCGACATCCGGAGCACCAGTCACGTCATCACCATCGACGGCGTGGAATACGACGCCGAGGGGGCCATGGTGCTGGTGGCGAACTGCGGCGAGGTCATCCCGCCCTGGGTGCGGCTCCGGGCGGGCATTCGCCCCGACGACGGGTTCCTGGACGTGGTGGTGATGCGGGCCAACAGCTTCGGGGAGAGCGTCCGCGCCGTGTGGGACCTCCTGCGCGACGCCCCGACGGCCGACGGGCAGGAGACCTACGTCGGCTACGCCCGGGGCCGGGAAATCCGGCTGGAGACCGACCCGGTGCAACCGGTGCAGCTCGACGGAGAGGCCGGCGGCGAAACCCCATTCACCGTGGCGGTGGTTCCCGGAGCGATCAAGATCATGATGCCGTGAGGGATGGCGCGCCCGCCCCGACTGTTTAGTTTTTGGTGGGCAATACCGACATGTCACCCTGAGCGGAGCGAAGGGGGCCATGCTCGGATGGTCCCCTTCACTGGGTTCAGGGTGACACGATGGCCGTATCGGTTCTTCTCATCGATGACGACGTCGATGTGCTGCGCAGCATCGGCAACTACTTCGAGAAGCTCGGCTACGAGGTCACCCGGGAGCTGAGCGGCGAGGCGGGTCTGGTCACCTTCGACCGGCTCCGGCCCGAGGTGGTCATCCTCGATCTCCACCTTCCCGGCATCAACGGGATGGAGGTGCTGGAGAGCCTCCGCCAGCGTGACTCCGCGGTCATCCTCCTTACCGCCGAAGCGGACGTCAGCACCGCGGTCCGGGCCATGCAGCTCGGCGCCGAGAACTTTCTCACCAAGCCGGTGGACATGGAACATCTGGCCGCGGCGACGGCCCGGGTCGCCGACAAGGCGCGGCTCCGCCGGATCAACGAGGCCCTCCTGGTGCAGAGCGCGCCGGGTCACGGGCTCGATTCGCTGGGAAGCTCCGCCGCCATGCAGGAGTTCGCCCACCAGGTCGGGCTCCTGGCGCAGAGCGACCGGACCACGGTGCTGCTGAACGGCGAGAGCGGCACCGGCAAGGGCTGGGTGGCGCGGATGATCCACGATCTGAGCCCCCGGGCCAAGGCGCCATTCGTCGAGGTGAACTGCGCCGGCCTCAACGCCACCTTCCTCGATTCCGAGCTGTTCGGTCACGAGAAAGGCGCCTTCACCGACGCCAAGGACCGGAAGCAAGGCCTGTTCGAGATCTCGGACCACGGGACCATCTTCCTGGACGAGATCGGCGACCTGGCGCCCGAGCTGCAACCCAAGCTGTTGAAGGTGCTGGAGACGAAGACGTTCCGCCGGCTGGGCGGGACTCGGGAGCTCACAGTGGACGTGCGCCTCATCGCCGCCACCAACAAGAACCTCCAGCAGGAAGTGGAGAACAGCCAATTTCGGGAGGACCTCTACTATCGCCTCAGTGTCATGCCGCTCACGCTGCCGGCGGTGCGCGAGCGGTCGCGGGAGGACCGGCTCTCGCTCATCACCCGGATCCTCTCCGATCTCCTGGGCGAGCTGCCCGACGGTCCGCCCACGCTCTCCAGCGAGGTTCTGGAGCGACTCCTCGCTTATCCCTGGCCGGGGAACGTGCGGGAGATGCGCAACGTCCTGGAGCGGGCGCTGATTCTGGGACGGAGCCAGCCGGCCGTGAGCGTGGAGCACCTGCCCGGCGAGTTCCGCGCAAGGCCGGGTCTGGGCGACCGCCGCCATACGCCGCTGAGTCTGGAGGACCTGGAGCGCCAGCACATCGAGCGCACGCTCAAGCACCACACCGGCAACCGCACGCGCGCCGCCATCGAGCTCGGTATCTCGCGGGCGACGCTGATCAACAAGATCAAGCGGTACAGCATCACCTCATAGCCGCCGATGGCCGAGACCCACGAGCACGACGGTATGAAATGCCGCGCCTGCGGCCGCGAGGAGCGTGCGTCCGAAGGTTATCCCTGCGCCAACTGCGGCACCTTCATCTGCCTCATCTGCACCTTCCAGGGAGTCACACTGTGCCAGGCCTGCGCGGCGGGGCAGTCGCCCGCGACCCCGGAGAGCAAGCCCTCCTGACCTGCATCATCGCCCGATCGGCAATCGTGCCCTTGTACGTCCAGCCCAGCCTGCGCTCGGAGCAGGTGAGCCAGCTCGTGCTGGGCGAGACGGGGCGGATCGACGAGCGCGCCGGAGAGTGGCGCCGGATCAGGGTCGAGCTGGACGGCTACCGGGGCTGGGTGCATGAGGGCTACTGCATCGAGACCGAGGACGAGGTCGCCGATCGGTGGCGCCAGGAGGCGGGTGCGTGGAGCCTCGGCGCCACGATTCGGATCGACGGCCGACGGGTGGCGCTGCCGCTCAGGGCACGAGTCGCCCTGGCATCGACCGGAGTGCTCCTTCCCGATGGTCGGAGCGGTGTGCTGCTCGAGGGCGAGGTGACGCCGGCTCCCGAGGTAGCGTCGGCGGCGCGGGCGCAGCCCACGGAGCGCTGGGCGCTGGCCCGGTTCGAGGGTGCGCCATACCAGTGGGGTGGCGTGACGCCATGGGGCGTGGACTGCTCGGGGCTGGTGCAGACCGCCTTCGCCGCCCGCGACACCTCGCTCCCGCGCGACGCGGCGCTCCAGGTCGAATGCGGAGCGGTCGTAAACCTCGATGCCTCGAAGCCGGGCGATCTCCTCTTCTTCCGCGGCGAGAGCGTCGACCGCATCACCCATGTCGCCTTCGCGGCGGCGGAGGACACGCTGGTCCACTCCACCGTCGCGTGCGGCGGCGTGCTGATGGAGTCGTGGCTGTCGGGGAGTCGCGCGGGGCGGCTCCGGGACAGGCTGGTGGCGGTTCGACGGCTGGAGGTTCGGTGACGCAGGCGGGCTACTCGCGGCTGGTGCTCTTCGACATCGACGGCACCCTGCTCCTCACCGCAGGGGCGGGGCGGCGCGCCATCACCGAGGCGCTGAGCGACGAAGTGCAGGATCCGGCCGCGTTCGCCGGCATCCGATTCGACGGTAAGACCGATCCCCAGATCGTCGCCGAGATGCTGGCCATGGCGGGCCAGGATGAGGCGCGCGAGTCGGAGCGGGTGCGCCGCCTCTGCGAGCGCTACGTAGGGCTGCTGGCCCGCGAGCTGGAGCGCCCCACCGCCAGAACCACCTTGATGCCCGGCGTCGAGCCGCTGCTCGAGCGGCTCGAGCGCGCGCCCGGGGTCCTGCTCGGCCTTCTCACCGGAAACCTTGCCGAGGGCGCAGCGCTCAAGCTGCGCTCCGGCGGCATCGATCCCGGCCGCTTCCGCCTCGGCGCCTTCGGCTCCGACGCTGCCCATCGGCCCGACCTACCGGTGATCGCCGCCCGCCGGGCTGAGCGCTGGTTCGGGCGAGTGCCGAGCGGACCGGAAGTGGTGATCATCGGCGACACGCCGGCCGACATCCAGTGCGGCACCGGCATCTCCGCGCGTGCGGTCGCGGTCGCCACCGGCGGATACTCCGTGCCGGAGCTCGCCGCCTGTGGACCGCACGCGGTGTTCGAGGATCTCTCCGATACCGAGGTGGTGCTGGAGGCGATTCTCCGGTGACCGCACCCCATCGCGAGCTCGAGCTCAAGGCCGTGGTGCCGGATCCCGAGCAGCTCCGCCGTCGCCTTCGCGAGTCGGGCGCGGCACTGAGGTCCAGGGGCCGGATGATCGACGTTCGCTACGATCGCGGCGGCGAGCTGACGCTGCACGATGAGGTGCTCCGCGCCCGCACTTACCGGCCTACGGAAGGCGGCGTGGACTTCCTGCTCGCCTGGAAGGGTCCCACCGGACGCTCGCCCGACGGGTACAAGCTGCGCGAGGAGATCGAGCTGTCGGTCGGCGCCGATCCGGGGCGGCTGCTCCAGGCACTGGGCTACCGGGCGGTCCACGTCATCGACCGCGAGATCGAGATCTGGCACCTGGACGACGCCACCGCTCGACTGGAGTGCTATCCCCGCATGGACGTGCTGGTCGAGGTCGAGGGCGAGCCGGCCGCGATCGAGCGTGTCGTCGCCGCCAGCGGGATTCCCCGCCACGAGTTCACCGCCGAGTCGCTGACGGAGTTCGTCCGCCGCTTCGAGGAGCGCACCGGCGCCACGGCCGAACTCGCCGGCGGGTCGGCCGCCACGCCGCTCCGGTGACGACGGGGCGAGGGGTGTCCCAGGAAGCGTGGGAAGTGCCGGAGCTCGGCCCTTCGCTGGGGCGACTCACCGATCCGGCGCAGCCCGCTGCCGGGCCGCTCGGCGTCCGCCTGGACGACATCCGGCTGAAGCTGGTCACCGGGGTCTTCGAGCTGGCGGGAGCGGGTCGGTCCTTCGCCGCCGCGGGCGACCCGGTCGGCGCCGCGGCCTCGCTCAACCGCGTCGCGTGGCTCGGGCTGTGGGAGCAGGCCGTCGCAGCAGGGGCTGAGCGGATCACCGCGACGGTGAACGCCCGGCTGGAAGAGGCCGCGGCCGAGTCTCGCTACCCGCAGCGAAAGCTGCGCGAGGTCGTCCTCGCGCCGGCGGACACCCGCGCGATCGCCGCGCGCCTCGGCGGTGGCGGGGCCCCCTTCGTCGCCGCGCTCGACGAGCTGGAGCAGGCAGCCCGACGGGTCCCGGGCCAGGGAGGACGGGATCGCGCGGCGGCCGCGGCCTGGCGCGCCGCTCTCACCGCGACCGCGCGGCGGCTGGAGGCGGCCTGGCTGGCGCTGGAGGCGGCGGCGGCCCGGGAGCAGCTCCGCTGGCAGGAGGACGTGCAGCGCGTGCACGCCTGGCGGCTGCCGCGCTGGCCGGTCTGGCTGATCACCGCCCTCGTGCTCGGCACCGCGGTCTATCTGGGGCTGGTGCTCGGCGGCTATGTGCCAGTGCCGCCCATGCTGGAAGGCTTCGCCCGGTACTGGTGGGACCGACAGTGAGCGTCATCGGCGTCGGCATCGATCTGGTGGACCTCGATCGAATCGCGCGCATGCTCTCGGACAAAGGCGAGCATGCGATGGCGCGGCTGTTCACGCCGGAGGAGCGCGCCTATCTCGGCACCCGGCCCGATCCGACCGGCCACGCGGCGGCGCGGATCGCGGGAAAGGAAGCGGTGTACAAGGCGATGCAGTCCCTCCCGGGCGCTCGGGCGATCGGCTGGCGGGAGATCGAGGTGACGCGCGACCCCGAGGGGCGGCCGGCGATCCGGCTCCACGGCCTCGCAGAGCGGCTCGCGCGTGAGGTGGGTGGGGTAATCGTCCAGGTGTCGCTCACGCACTCGGCGACGGCCGCGGGGGCAGTGGCGGTGGTGAGCTCGGTGGGACGGCCGGAGTAACCGCGATGTCATCCCGAGCGGAGCGAGGGATCTTCTCACCCGGGCTTCGATGACCGCTGAGAAGATCCCTCACTTCGCTCGGGATGACATCGCGGTTACTTACCCGATCATCTCCCCCACCCGCTCCACCAACGTCCCCGGCGTGAACGGCTTCTGCACGAACGCGCTGGGCGGACCGAGAGCTCGAAGCGTGATCTCGTCGTCGGTGTAGCCCGACAGGAAGAGGATCGGGAGCCCGGGCCGCTCGACCGCCAGCCGCCTCGCCAGCTCGCTGCCACCCATCTCCGGCATCATCACGTCCGCGATCACCAGGTTCACCGAGCCGTCGAACTCGGTGAGGCGCATCAGGGCCTCCCAACCGTGGCCGGCCTCCAGCACGCGGTAGCCCTGCTCCTCCAGCGCGGCGCGGGCGAACCGCCGCACCGGCTCTTCATCCTCGACCAGAAGGATGATCCCCTGGTGCCGTACGAGACGAGCGGCGGAGCTGGCGGGGCCCGGCGCTCCGCGCGCGATCGGCAGGTAGACCCGCACCGTCGTCCCCCGTCCCGGCGCGCTCTCCACGTCCACGTGCCCCTCGCACTGCTTCACGATGCCGTAGACCGTCGCGAGGCCAAGGCCGAGCGCGCGGCCGTTCTCCTTGGTGGTGAAGAACGGCTGGAAGATCGAGGGCAGGATCTCGGGCTCGATCCCGCTGCCGGTGTCGCGCACGGTGAGGGTCACATAGTGGCCGGGCGGAAGCTCCGGACTCGCGCGTGGGTCGTAGTCTGCGATCTCCTCGTTGGCGGTGCCGATGGTGAGCCGCCCCCCGTCTGGCATCGCATCGCGTGCGTTCAGCACCAGGTTCATTACGACCTGTTCCAGGTGACCGGGGTCGGCGCGCACCATGCCGACGTTCGGTGCCAGCACGGTGACGAGAGAGAGATCCTCGCCGACGAGCGGTGGAAGCAGGCGAGCCAGGTTGCTCACCAGCCGGTTGGGATCCACCGGTGCGGAGTCCTCGGAGTGGTGGCGGCCGAATGCGAGGATCTGCTGGGTGAGCCTCGCGGCGCGCTCGGAGGACTGGCGGATCTCCTCGAGGCCCTCGTACTGCGGCTCTCCCGGCCGGAGATCGCGGAGCAGAAGGCTGGTGTACCCTTGAATGGCCGTGAGGAGATGGTCGAAGTCATGGGCCACGCCGCCGGCGAAGCGCCCGAGCACCTCCATGCGCCTCGCTTCGCCCAGCTCCCGCTCCAGCCGCTCCCGAGGCCCCAGGTCCCGCGCCGTCACCACCACGCGCTCGGGACCGCTCCAGTTCCTGGGTCGGTCGGCGAAGGCCTCGACGCTTCGCCAGGTGCCGTCCACGTGGAGCAGCCGGAACGCGATCGGCTCGACCGGGTCGGCTCCTTCCGCGATCGACTCGAAGGCGGCCAGGGCGGCCTCGCCGTCATCCGGGTGAAGGAACTCGGCGAGCGGTCGGCCGCGCATCTGGTCCGGCGGCCATCCGAGAAATCGGGGCAGGGAAGGGCTCGCGGTTCCGATCCGCCACTCGGCGTCGAGCGTGAAGATGAGATCGGAGGCGTGTTCCAGGAGCAGGCCGAACCAGTTCTGGCGCTCCTGGAGCGTCGCCTCCAGGGCCTGGAGTCGCGAGGCCATTTGGGAAATGGCGTCGGCCAGTACGCCCAGCGGGTCGTGGCCCCGGACGCCGGCGCGGGCCTCCATGTCGCCCGCGGCCATCCGGCGCGTCGCGGCGATCAGCCGCTCCCCGCGCCTGACCCGATCGCGCTCGACCCAGATCCAGACGGCCAGGCAGACCGCCAGGAATCCCAGGGCCGCGTAGGTGTAAGTGGCCTCGTTCACGTGGGCTCTTTCAATTCCGACCGGCCGACTCTAGTTTAGGCCAGCCTCTTCTGAAACCGGATGAAAATGACTCTCATCGGCGTGGCACTGCCGATCCTGCTGTCGGCGCTCACTTCCATCTCTCCCACCGCTGCCCAGGATTCGACCGCCATCGTCCGCCGGGTCGCCGCCACCGCCACTCTCGCCGCCCAGGAGTACCGCATCGGCGTGGCCGAGGGTCGCATCGTGGCCGCGGCCGAGGTCGAGGAGGCCCGCCTCTTCCTCGAGGAGTCCCGTCGCTCCGCCGCGGCGCTGTCCGCCAGTGCCGAGCTCAACCCCGTCGCTACCGTGGACTCGCTCCTGGCGCTGGTAAAAAGACTGGGCGCGCCCGACAGCCTCGATGCCAGGGTGCGCTCCTTCAACCGCGCACTCGCCGACCGGTTCGGCGTGTCCCTGGACGAGCTGCCCAGCCGGCCGCCCGACCTCGCGCTCGGCGCCGAGGTGTACCGGGCGAGCTGTGCCGGCTGCCATGGTGACCTCGGGCGCGGCGACGGCAAGCTGGCCCAGGGTCTGGATCCGCCGCCGGCCAATCTCGCCGACTGGGGTGCGCTCAACGACCAGTCGCCGCTGGACTACTACCGGCGCATCAGCATCGGCGTCGTCGGCACCGCGATGCCGGCGTTCGAGGACCGGCTCCCGGCTCGGGAGCGCTGGGCGGTCGCCCTCTATGCCAGCACCCTGCGCCTGCCACCGGCCTCCGGCGAGGCGCCGGAGGGCCTCCGGGGCTTCGCCCGCACCGGCAAGATGTCCGACGCCGAGCTTCTCGACTCGCTGGCCGCGCCGCGCGATGGCTCTCGGGGCGGGCTCGCGCGCCTCTCCGCGATCCGGTCCTTTCAGAGCGCCGGCTCGCCTGCCGGTGAGGTCCTCGGGGTCGTGCGGGCGCAGGTGGACACCGTCTATGCCCTCGCGCGGACCGGCGACCCGGGCGCATCCACCCGCGCGCTCGACGCCTACATGACCTTCGAGCAGGTCGAGCGCGAGCTGCGCGGACGCGACGCGGCCCTCGCGGCCGAGCTGGAGACCGACTTCGCGGCCCTTCGCGCCGCCGCCGGCGCCGGCGCGGGCCCCGAGCTCGACGCCGCGCGCGAGCGGCTCGCCACCGGATTGGACCGCGCGGCCGCCGCGCTGGGCGCGGGGCTCTCGAGGACCAACCTGTTCGTCCAGTCCTTCGTGATCATGCTGCGCGAGGGACTGGAGGCGATACTGATCGTCGGCGCGCTGATGACGTTCCTCGCCAAGATGGGCGCGTCCGACCGTCGGCGCCATGTCCATGGCGGCATCCTGGCCGCGATCGTCGCGAGCCTGCTCACCGCGCTCGCGCTGGAGACGGTGTTCCACCTCTCGGCCGCCCACCAGGAGGCGCTCGAAGGGGCCACCATGGTGGTGGCCACCGTCGTGCTGTTCTACGTGAGCTATTGGCTGCTGAGCAAGATGGAAGTGGTGAAGTGGACGCGATTCGTCAAGAGCAAGGTGCAGGATGCCGTCACGCACGGCTCCGCGCTCGCGCTCGGTACGGCGGCCTTCCTCGCGGTGTACCGCGAAGGCTTCGAGACCGTGTTGTTCTACAAGGCCCTCTTCATCTCGGCCGGCCCGGGTGCGGCCGCCGCGCCGGTGCTCGCGGGCATGCTCGCCGGCTTCATCCTCCTGGTGGGCGTCTACGTCGCGATGAACCGGTTCGGGGTGCGGCTGCCGCTCAAGCCGTTCTTCGCGGTGACCAGCGCGTTTCTCTACTACATGGCACTCGTGTTCGCGGGTACCGGTATCGCCGAGCTGCAGGAAGGCGGGTTCGTTTCCCTGACGCCTGTGGCCGGCGTTCCGCGGGTCCCCGCGATCGGCCTCCATCCGACGGTGGAGACGCTGACCGCCCAGGGTCTGCTCGTGGTCCTGGCGCTGGTCGCGCTAGTGTGGACCTTCGTGATCGAGCCCCGGCGCGCGATCGCCGCCGAGCGGGGTCGCTCGGGCGAGGCGGTGGCGTGACCCCGACCCCGGATCTCTGCGACCGCTACGGAGACCGGGTGCAGGTGGCGGAGCCGCTGTTCCGGGACTTCGGCGGCCGTGCCGGGTTCGCGGGCGAGATCGAGACCGTGCGCGTGCTGGAGGACAACGCGCTGGTGCGCCTCGTCCTGGAGGGCGAGGGGCGGGGTCGGGTGCTGGTGGTGGACGGCCAGGGGTCCCGCCGCTGCGCGCTGATAGGGGGCCGGCTGGCCGCGCTCGCGTCGGCCAACGGCTGGGCGGGTCTCGTGGTGAACGGCTGTGTCCGGGACGTAGTGGAGATCGCCTCGGCGTCGCTGGGGGTGAAGGCGCTCGCCGCCTGCCCGCGCCCGCCGGCGAAGACCGGGGCGGGAGAGCGCGGCGTGCCGGTGACGTTCGCTGGCATCACCTTTACGCCCGGTCATCGGGTGTGGGGAGACGACGACGGCCTGGTGGTGGCGGCGACCGAGCTGACGCTCGACTGACGCCACTCGAGGGGATGGAAATGCGAACGGCCCGCCGAGATCGGCGGGCCGTTCGCGTAAGCAAGTGGTAGATCGCCCCCTGAGTATACGAAGACGAGCCGATGTGCCCGCTTCACCCTTCTTCGACCTACCACCCGTCTCGCGGAAGCCGCAAGGCTTCGCCCACCGCTCGTATAGGCAAGGGTGGTGCCATCGGTGCAAGAAATGGCAAGTCACTGGATTAGCTCAACTTAAGTAAGAACCGGCGGGCGGGAGCGTCCATCCAGAAGCGACCAGACCTTTGACGGCAGTGGGGGAGCCACCCCTAAGCTACTGGTGTGAAGGAGCTTAGCTCGCTGTCAAATTTTTGGCTGTGCCGCCTTCTTGCCAGTGGTCAGGTAGGCGTCCGGCTCCGGGCTGGCAGCCTCCCGCAGCTTCGTCACCCCCCAGATGCCGATGGCGACCAGAATCACGCTGGTGAGCTGGGCCAGGGTGAACGGGCCCAGGAACCGATCGTCCTTGGCGCGGAGGATCTCGATCAGGAATCGCTCGACGCCCGCGATCACCAGGTAGACCCCGAAAATCCATCCGATGGGTCGATCGCTCTTCCTCAGAGTCCAGAGCCACATGAAGGCGGCCAGCATGAGGATCGCCTCGTAGATCTGGGTAGGATGTACCGCGAGCACTGTGGACGGGTCGGTGCCCGGCGGCACCGGGATGCCGAAGAGCTGTTCCATGCTCGCGGCCGTCGAGGGCGGGAGACCATGAGGAAACTTGACCGCCCACGGGAGATCGGTGGGCCGGCCGTAGTCGTCGTTCACCAGGAAGCATCCGATCCGCCCGAGCGCGTACGCCGCCGGAAGCGCGGGCGCGACCAGCTGCATGGTCCAGCGGAGCGGGACTTTGAGACGCCAGCCGTTGAGGATCACCGCCGCGGTGCCGCCGATGAACCCGCCGTACCAGACCAGCCCGCCGCGCGAGAATAGCGCGTGCATGTCCTGGGTGACTGCGACGTACCACAGCTTCGCCCCGATGATGCCGCCGATCACCGCCGCCGCCACCGCGTCGGCCGCGTAGTCCTCCGCCAGTCCCCGGCGCTTCAGCTCGATCGCGATGAGCCACCCTCCCATGAGGAAGGCGACCATCATCATCAGCCCGTAGCCGGTGATCTCGACCGGCCCGAGCTGCAGCACGAACGGGTAAATGGTCATCGAACGCTCTCGATGGCGGCCCTGAGGCCGGGCAGGGGAAGGTCGTCGCGCGGCTCGAGGTCCCAGCCGCTACGCTCGCCGCGGGCCAGTCGCCAGGCGCCCGCCGCGGCGATCATCGCCGCGTTGTCGGTGTTGAGCCGGGGAGAAGCTACGCTGACCCGGGCCCGCCCCGCCAGCCGCTCGCGGAGCCGATCGGCCAGCGTCCGGTTGCACGCCACGCCGCCGCCGATCATCGCGGTGCCGTAGCCGAGCGCCTCGACCGCGTGCGCGGTCTTCGCCAGCAGCACGTCGATCGCCGCGTCCTGAAATCCGCGAGCCAGATGCGGCCGCTCGCGCTCCGGCGGCGGCTCGGTCGGCCGGTCGGGGTCGGCGCCGGCTCGCACCGCCCGCAGCACCGCGGTCTTGAGCCCGCTGAAGGAGAAGGCGTAGCGGTTGGGTCCCTCGCGCTCGAGATCCTGGAGCATGGGACGGGGAAAGGCGTAGCGGCGGGGGTCTCCTTCCTTCGCCAGCCGCTCGATCACCGGCCCACCGGGATAGCCGAGCCCCAGCAGCTTGGCCACCTTGTCGAACGCCTCGCCGGCGGCGTCGTCGAGCGTCTGCCCCAGCAGCCGGTACTCGCCCCAGGCGGGCACGTCGAGCAGCATGGTGTGCCCGCCGCTCACCAGCAGGGCCACGAACGGCGGTGCCAGGTCGGGGTCCTCGAGCGTGGGGGCGAAGAGATGCCCTTCGAGGTGATTCACGCCCAGCAGCGGGCGATCGAGGCTGAAGGCGAGCGCCTTGCCGTAGGTGACGCCGACGAGTAGGGCGCCGACGAGGCCGGGACCGGCGGTCACGGCGACCCCGTCGACCTGGCCGAGGCCGATCCCCGCGTCGGCGAGCGCGCGGTCCACCACCGAGCCGACGGTGCGGACGTGCGCCCGGCTCGCCAGCTCGGGCACCACTCCGCCGAAGATGCGATGCACGTCCTGCGAGAGGATCACGTGGCCCGCGATCGAGCCGACGCCGCCGTCCGCCCGGAGCACCGCCGCGGAGGTCTCGTCGCAGGATGTCTCGATACCGAGGATCCAGCCGGCCACGCTAGCTCTCGGGCTGGGCCAGGAGTCGCTCCACGGTGCTTCGGTTCGCGGGTGAGCTCCAGTCGTGGGCGCCGATCACCCGCTTCACCAGGATGCCGCGCCGGTCGAGCAGGAAGCTTTCGGGAACCCCGGTCGTCTGATAGAGGCGCTCGATCGTCCCGCTGCGGTCGTGCAGGATGTCGAAGGTGAGGCCGAGCTTCTGGGCGAAGGCGACGACGTCCTCGGGACTGCCCTCGTCGATGCTCACGGCGGCGATCCGGAAGCCCCGCCCCGCAAGGGAGTCGTAGAGCGCCTGCATGGACGGCATCTCGTCGCGGCAGGGCAGGCACCAGGTGGCCCAGATGTTGACCAGCGTGACCGATCCGCGGTAATCCTCGAGCGACACCGAGTCGCGGGTGGCGAGATCCATGACCTTGAAGTCGGGCGCCTCGCGGTTGATCTCGACGCCTCCGCTCGGCGCCACCCAGGTGAGCGCCGCCGCGCCCAGGGCGAGCCCCCCCAGCACGATTGCCACCATGGTCCACTGTTTCGACACGGTTACCTCAGGCGAGGACGGCGCAACGCCGCTGAAGGTCGCGCACCGCCTGGGCGGGATCGGGCATGCCGAAGACGGCGGTGCCGGCGACGAACGTGTCCGCGCCGGCGCCCCACGCCTCGGCGATGGTCTCGGTGGTGATGCCGCCGTCCACCTCGAGCGCCGCGCGGGAGCCGGCCCGGTCGAGCAGGCCGCGGCACCGCCGGATCTTGTCCGAGGCGGCCGGCAGGTACGACTGCCCGCCGTAGCCCGGGTTGACCGACATGATGAGAACCACGTCCAGGTCGTCCACGACCTCTTCGGCGTAGGCGAGCGGCGTCGATGGATTGAAGGCCAGGCCGGCGAGCATGCCGTGCTCGCGGACGGCGGCGAGGTGACGCTGCACGTGCACCGTGGCCTCGGGGTGGAAGGTGAACACGCTCGCGCCCGCCTCGGCGTACTCGGTGACGTAGCGCTCGGGATGGTACACCATGAGGTGCACGTCGATCGGCCGGTCGGTGATCCGGCGGAGCGCACTGATGATCGGCGCACCGAATGTGAGATTGGGCACGAAGTGGCCGTCCATTACATCCACGTGGATCCACCCCGCGCCGCCCTCGACGGCACGCTCGACCTGCTCCCGCAGGCGTCCCAGGTCCGCACTCAGCACGCTCGGCGCGATGCGCACGCTCACTGTGCTCCTCCCCGGCCTGTGCTCACCAGCAGCTCGACCCGCGAGCCCGGCGGGCGTCCGTTGCCGGGCGGGGGTCGAACCGAGAGCACGACCTCGGCTTCCTGACCCGATGCCACCCGGTCTACCCGACTGAGCTTGAGACCCGCCGCCGCGATGATCGACTCCGCGTAGGGGAGCGAGAGGCCGACCACGTCGGGCACGTTCACCGGTGCCGGCCCGCCGCTCAGCACCAGTTGCACGGTGCTGTTGGGGGGCACAACGGTCTCGGGCGGCGGGTCCTGCCAGACCACCGCGCCCTGCGGAGTCGACGAGTTTGCGCGCTCGCCCTCCACCCGGACCCGGAAGCCCAGCTTCCCGAGCCGCTCCCGCGCGTCGGCCACCGGTAGCTCCAGGACCCGGGGGACGGCGTGCTCCGACGCGAAGACCGCGGCGGGCGAGATCCAGTAGCCCGAGAGCAGGTAGCCGATGAGGGCCACGAGGGCGACAAGGCCCAAGTCGCGGGCGAAGCGCTTCCACGGATCGCCCCGTGACACCCCGGAATCGACCGCCGGGCCGTCGTCGGTCTCGACCGCGTCCGGTTCGGCGCCGCGACCCAGACCCGTGCCGGTGTGACGGCGGATCCTCACGTCCGGAGGAGCCTCGCCGCGTACGCGCCGTCCATCTCGTGTCGCTGCGGCAACATGGTCATGTCACCCTTCTCCGACAACAAGGCCGTGGGGAACGTCTCGCTCGGCTCCCGCAGGAACTCGGGGTGACGTGCGAGGAAGCGATCGACCTGCCGCTCGTTCTCTTCCGGCTCCAGCGAGCAGGTGGCGTAGATCAGGAGCCCACCCGGCGCGACCACGTCGGCCAGGCCGTCGAGCAGCCCGGCCTGGATGCCGGTGATGCGCTCCAGCGCCTCGGGCGTGACCCTCATTCGCGCATCCGGATGCCGCGCGAAGGTGCCGGTGCCGAGACACGGCGCATCGAGCAGCACCGCACCGACCGACCGGACCGGTGGCCGGCGCGCGTCCGCCACGATCGGGTGCTCTCGACCACTGCCGGCTCGCCGAAGATTCTGTGCGAGGCGCTCCACCCGGTGCCGGCTCACGTCCCCTGCGACCACCAGTCGAGCTTCGCGCCCGAGCGTCAGCGTCTTCCCGCCGGGAGACGCAGCGGCGTCGTAGACCGTCGCGCCGGCGGGCAGGTCGGCATACCAGGCGAGCAGCGCCTGCGCCGGGTCCTGCACCAGGAACGCGCCATCCGCATACCCCGGCAACTCCTCTGGGCGACGCCGGTCCGTCACCAGCCCAGCTCCGTACGCCGCGGGCTCGACCGCGATGCCGGCCGATCTCCAAAGTCGCTCCAGGTCGGCGGCGCTTCGCCGCGCGGGCTGGAGGATGAGGCGCGGCCGCCGATCGTTCCACTCCAGGAGGCGGGTGGTCTGTTCCGGACCGAAGCGCCCGAGCCATCGCTCCACCAGCCAGAGCGGATGGGAGTGACGCCGGGCGAGCGCTTCCGCATCCAAGAGACCCGCAGCTCCATCGGCCGCCGCTGCCACGGCCTCGGGCTGCGCCCCGAGGCGTCGCAGCACCGCGTTCACGAACCCGCCGGCCCGCGGCCCGCCTTCCTCTCTCGCGAGCGACACGCTGGTATCCACGGCCGCATGCGCCGGGACCCGATCCAGGACCACCAGCTGGTAGGCACCGAGACGGAGCAGGTCCTGGAGCCTTGAGGGCACCTTGGACCATTCCCTGGTCACCAGCGCAGCGAGGCGGGCATCGAGTGCCTGCTGTCGCCGCAATACCCCCGCGACCATCTCGTGCGCGAGCCGGCGGTCGTCTTCATCCAGCTTTTTGAGCGCCCCATCGAGCGCCGTGTCGAGCGGTCGTCCCGAGCGGACCTGCGTGAGCACGTTGAGGGCCGCTCGTCTGGGGGCCAGGCCCTTGCTCGCGGTCATCTGCGGTCCTTGCGGGCTCGCGTCAACCCGCGGAGCTATGACTGGACCCACATCGCCTACGCGAGCATGCCGCGCTCGGGCGATGACGGCACGGCGACTTCCCGCCGCGGCATCCGACCGGCCAGGTATGCCAGGCGGCCGGCCTCTACCGCATGCCGCATGGCACTCGCCATGGTCACCGGATCCCGTGCCTCGGCCAGCGCCGTGTTCATCAGGATCCCGTCCACGCCCTGCTCCATCGTGAGACAGGCATCCGATGCGGTCCCGACGCCCGCATCCACGATGACGGGCACCTCGAGCCGCTTCTTGATCGTGCGGAT
>DATLHD010000214.1:0-3133 GCA_035540075.1 Gemmatimonadales bacterium | reverse complement strand
AGACCCTGACACGGATGAGCAGGTCACCCTTCGAGCTTTGTCCCAACACCGGCAGCCCGCGGCCCTTGAGCCGAAGCACCGTCTCCGGCTGGGTGCCCGGCGGGACGCGGATCTCCTCCTCGCCATACACCGTGGGGATGGAGACCTGGGCGCCGAGCGCGGCCTGAGAGAACGACACGGGGAGGTCGAATATGAGATCGTCACCGTGTCGCTCAAACCGCTCGTCCTGCTTGACGTCGAGCATTACCAGCAGATCGCCGAGCGGACCGTTGCGCGGTCCGGCGGCGCCCTGCCCGCGAAGCGTCAGATAGTTGTTGGCCGAGACGCCGGCGGGGATCTCCACCGTCGTCGTGCGCTCGCCCTTCACCCGGCCCTCGCCGCGACAGACTTCGCAAGGCTGGAGGACGACCTGGCCCTCACCGGCACAGGTGGGGCACGCCGAGACCGAGACGAACTGGCCGAACATGCTGCGCGCGGCGCGACGGACCTCGCCACTCCCGCCGCAGGTGGTGCAGCGGCTCGGCTGCGTGCCCGGCCGGGCGCCGCTGCCGGCGCAGGTGGTGCACCGCTCCAGGGTCTTGAGCCTGACCGTCTTCTTCACGCCGGTGGCGACTTCGGTCAAGGAAAGCTTCACCGTGACGCGCACGTCCTGGCCGCGGCGCGGATCCTGTCGCCGCCCGCCGCCGAAGATGGACTCGAACCCGCCGAGGCCACCGAAGTCGCGCATGAAGATGTTGAGCGCCTCGGACAGGTCCACATGGTGGAACCCGAATCCGCCCTGGCCGCCGACCCCAGCCTTGCCGTAGCGGTCGTACGCCGCGCGCTTCTGCGGATCCCGGAGCACTTCGTAGGCCTCCGTGATCTCCTTGAACTTCGCTTCGGCCCCCGCCGACGGGTTGCGGTCGGGATGGAACTCCATCGCCAGCTTCCGGTAGGCCTTCTTGACCTCGGCCTCGGAGCATTCGCGGGGCACACCGAGCAGCGCGTAGAAGTCGCTCACTCCAGGAGTCCTTCCACCATGCGACTGGTGTGCTCCACCAGCCCGATGATCTTGTCGTACGGCATCCGCGTCGGTCCCATCACGCCGATGACCCCCTTGAGCTCGCCCGCCTGATAGGACGAAGTGACGAGGGTGAACTCGCTGAGTCGGGTATCCGGGTTCTCGCTGCCGATGGTGATGGAGAGCCCCAGTCTCCGGCGGCCCGCGAGCGCCTGCTTGAGGAGGTCGCGTCCCTCGGTGAGCCGAAGCAGCTCCCGCATGCGCGCGTTGGAGGCGAACTCCGGCTGCCCGGCGAGCATCTGCGCGCTGCCGAGCACGACGGACCCGGTGTCGTCCGACAGGTCGAAGATCTCCTCGCGTTCGGCGACGAAGATGTTGAGCAGCTGCGCCTCTTCGGCTGGGCGACCGGCGCCACGGAGCCGCTCGCCGATCGATTCCCGGATCCGGCTCAGGGTGAGACCGGCGAGTCGCTCGTTCAGGATCCGGGCGACCTCCTGCACCACGGCCGGCGAGACCCGCGCCGGCACCTCGACGAAAATGGTCCTGAGCACTCCGCTCCGGAGATTGAACACCAGGAGGAGCCGCTCGGTGGAGACCGGCACCAGCTCCAGGCGCTCCATCACCAGCTCATCCAGCGCCGGGCCCACCGCGACCCCGAGCTCCTGGGTCAGGACGCCGAGCACCTGGGCGGCCCGGCGGACGATCTCCTCCAGCGCGTTGCGCGACCCGGCCAGCTCGCTCCGCAGGGTCTCCCGCGCCTCATCGGTCGGCGGAGCCAGACGCATGATCTCGTTGACGTAGACCCGGTAGGCCCGCTCCGTGGGGATCCGGCCGGCGGAAGTATGGGGGTGAAAGAGGAAGCCCTTGTCCTCCAGCTCGCCCATCGTGTTGCGGATCGTGGCCGCGGACACGCCGAGGCCGAACCGCCGGGCAATAGTCTGGCTCCCGGCCGGTTCCGCTGTCTCGATGTAGGTCTGGACGACCGCCTCGAGGACCCGGAGCTCCCGCTCGGTCAGTTGGTCTGACGGTGGCATCGCGAGGAATTTAACCGACTTAGACCGGCTCGCGTAGACTCGCTACACGGCCGCGGCGAGGGCGTCGAGCCGGAGCCAGCCTTCGGGCGACAGCCGAACACGGCCGTCGGAGAGCGAGGCCCAGCCGGAGGTGAGCCAGGCCGCGCAGATCTGCTGCGGCAGACGCTCGGCGGGGACCCCCTCACGGGTCCGAAGGCCGAGGTACAGCTCTTCCAACCGGACCGCCTCGTCGTCCAGCCGCTCGGAACCGGCTACCGGACTCTGCTCGGCTGCCACGGTGCGCTCGTAGGCCGCCCACTCCCGCAGGTTCCACTGGCGCTGCCGCTCCCACGCGCTGTGGGCGGACGGCCCGAGACCGATGAAAGGCGCCCGCCGCCAATAGGCACTGTTGTGCCGCGCGTGACCACCGGGACGGCCGTAGTTGGAGACCTCGTAGTGTTGGTACCCCGCCCCGACCAGCACCGCGTCGGCCTCGAGGAACTCCGCAGCGTAGCGGTCCTCATTCACCGGGACGACCTCTCCCCGTGCCGTCCACCGGGCGAGCGGCGTGTGGTCTTCGATAGTCAGGCCGTACAGCGAGAGGTGGTCCGGCCCGAGGGCGACCGCCCGATCCAGGTCCGCACACCAGCTGCGCTCCAGGGAGGCGGGGAGACCGAAGATGAGATCCAGAGAGAGCTCCGCGATCCCGGCGTTTCGGAGCGCCTCCACCGCCGCATCCGTCTGCTCCGCGGTGTGGGTGCGGTGCATCCAGGCCAGCACGCCGGGATCGAACGACTGGGCGCCAAGAGAGACACGGCTCACCCCGGCGGCCGCCCAAGCCACGGCCCGTTGCTGGGTGACGTCGTCGGGGTTGGCCTCGAGCGTCACTTCCGCCGAGGGCGAGACCTGCCGGTCCGATGCGATGCGCTCCAGGATGGCCGAGATGCCGCCCGGGTCCAGCCGAGAGGGAGTGCCGCCGCCGAAGTAGATCGTGTCCACACTCTGGGACCCGACCCAGCTCTCGTGGTCCTGCCATCCCTCCCACTCCCGGAGCACGGCGCGCACATAGGCATCCGTAGGCACGTCTCGCCGTACGGCGATGGCGAAATCGCAGTAGCTG
>DATLHD010000213.1:0-2960 GCA_035540075.1 Gemmatimonadales bacterium | reverse complement strand
GGGCGACACGCTGGAAGCGCACTGGCGGCTCACCACCAATCCCGAGCGCACGCCCGACGAGTGGGCCAGCGCGCTCGGCGGCTTCCTGATCCAGGCCGGGCACTCGCCCAATGAGGTGGCGGCCGTGTGTCTGGCGTCGGTGGCCCCGACGGTCACCCAGAGTCTGGTCGAGGGGATCGCCACGATCACGCGGCGCACCGCCGTCGCGGTGGACGCCCGGTCCCCGTTGGGGGTGACGCTGGACGTGGACGAGCCGCTCACCGTGGGCGCGGACCGCATCGTCAACGTGCTCGCGGCCGTCGCTCTCTACCGGGCGGATACGATCGTGGTGGACTTCGGTACCGCCACCACGTTCGACTGCATTACCGCCGACTCGCGCTTCATCGGCGGCGTGATCATGCCTGGCCTCCGCACCTCGTCCGACCAGCTCACCCGCCGCACCGCCAAGCTCCCGGCCACCGAGCTCAGGGCACCGGCACGGGTGATCGGTCGACGCACCGAGGAGTGTATTCAGGCTGGTGTCCTCTACGGGACAGCGGAGGCGGTGGACGGGATCGTGCGACGGATTCGGGCGGAATGGCCCGGTGCAGCGTCGCCGCGGGTGATGGCGACGGGCGGGCTCGCGGCCGTGGTCGCGCCGCTCACCACCTCGATCGAAGAGACCCATCCCGATCTCACCCTCCAGGGGCTCCGGATCGCCGCCGGGTATCTCGGCCTGAAGTGGTGAGCGACGCGCGGGCAGCCGGCTACCGCCTGGTCGGCCGGAAACTCGACTACCTGCTCCATCTGCGACCCGCCGAGTGGCCGATCATGGCGGCCCACACCACGCTCGGCTACCTGCTCGCGGTCGGCCTCGCCGGCGCCGCCGGCGAGCACCTCGGTCGCGGGCTTCTCGGTCTGCTGCTCTGGGTCGTGTGTCTCAACGGCGGCACGCTGGCCCTCAACAGCGCGTTCGATCGGGATGAAGGCGACATCGCCTACCTGCGGAACCCGCCTCCACCACCGGAGTGGCTGGCGCTGTTCTCGCTCGGGCTCATGGTGGTTGGGCAGCTCGCCGCGCTGGCGCTGCCGCCGCTCTTCGGCGCGCTCTACGGCTTGTGCTTCGCCCTCTCCGTCCTGTACTCCGTCCCGCCGTTCCGGCTGAAGGCGGTGGCCGGCGTGGACTGGCTGATCAACATGATCGGGTTCGGCACCCTGACTCCGCTGGCGGGCTGGGCGACGACCGGTCGGCCGGTCGGGACCGTCCCGGGAATCGTCCTGCTCGCCTTCTGCCCGCTCTTCGCCGCGCTCTATCCGCTCACCCAGCTCTATCAGCTGGAGGAGGACGCACGACGCGGCGACCGGACACTCGCCCTGATGCTCGGGATCCGCGGAAGCCTCGACGTGGCGCTCGCCGCGGCCGCGGTGGCGTCCCTCCTCTTCGTCTGGGCGGGCGCACGCTCGGCATGGACGTCCGGTGCGGCGGGCTCGCGCTGGAGTCTGCTGCTGATCGCCCTGCTCCTCTGGGCCGCCGTGCTGGTGCCGTGGCGGTGGGCGGCAGAGCGTCTCCAGCCCCGGGACCATCAGCGCCGCATGTACTTCGCGCTCGGCGCATGGGCGGTGACCGACGTGGCGGTGCTGCTGGTCTGGGGCACCTGACCACTTGGCCGGCCCCGGCGCCATCCCCTATACTTCGCTCGTCCAACCTCACTCCGGAGACCGGATGGATTCCGCGGCCGAGCTGCACGGCGATCACGACCTGACCGAGGTTCCCTTCATCGTGCGCGGTGCGGTGCTGCTGGGACTGTTCGAAGCCGTTGCCGTCCTCATCATCTCGCTCGCCTCGCGCTTCCTCGCCGGGCCGGTCGAGACCGTCGTGCTGGCCGTGCTTCTCGTTTTGGCGCTCGCCCCGGTGACGCTCCTGCCAGGCATTTGGACCCGCGCCCGCACCATCGAGGGCATCGCGGGCGCGGCCGGCATCGGACTCGGCGCGGCGTTCGTCTTTCTCCTGCTGGATGTCGTCCTGCTCCAGCACATCGGCACCTACACCAACCGCTGGTGGCAGATTGGCGGCAGCAACTGGTGGTACCATCCGATCTGGTGGATGGTCGGCACCTACTTGCCGTGGTTCGGCGCCTGGATCCTGGCAAACCAGGTCGGGCGCAACGGGCGGATCTCGGCACCGGCCGCCTTCGGCACCGCGATCGCCTTTGCGCTGCTGGCCGCCGTGTTCGCCGTCCTGATCGGATTCCCGGGCGCGCGGTGGAACCTCCCCACGTTCGGCGTCGCGTTCCTCCCGGGCCTGGCTCTCGCCACGGCCCTCTCGGCGCTGGGTGGACGCCGAACCTGAAGGCATGCGCTGGATTCGCCTGCTCTTCCGCATTTTCGGCTGGCTGCTCACGCCATTCCTGGCGTGGGCAGCTTCGTTTTTCGGGGCCGTGGCAGGTGCGCTCCTCGCCATGCGCATGGAGGATCCGGTGGAGGGACTGGCGGTCACCGCGCTGTTCGGCGCGCTGACGGGGTTCGCGGCGCTGATCGGCTGGCTCGAGTACCTGCGGCGCTCGCCCGAGATGCGCGAGGTGCTCGCGGTGACGGAGGACGGTACCCCCGATACTACGGAGCTGCGCATCCCGGAGCACAGCGACGCCGAGGTACGATCACCGTGACCCGCCGCTGCTGGGTGGTCGCGCTGGTCACAGTCCTGGGCGCGGGATGCGGTGAGCGGGAGGAGGCACGACCCGCCGAACCGGCGCGCACTCAAGCGGTCGCGCCGGCGGACTCCCTGGTCGCGACGGCCCCAGGCGGCGTGGAGATCTGGTTCACGCTCGCCCGCGAGGTGAAGGGAGCCGATGGCGCGACTTGTACCGATCGCGCGCTCGAGATCCGGCGCGGCGACGCCCGCGTGCCGGTGCCGCTGCTGTACACCGGTACCGCGCCCGAGATCGTGAACGACACGACCATGCGGGCACGACTCTCCAACC
>DATLHD010000212.1:0-6545 GCA_035540075.1 Gemmatimonadales bacterium | reverse complement strand
CTGTGTCGTTCGGGCGACCTGCTGGTGCTCCACAGCACCACCGGCGAGAGCCCGAACCTGCTCGCCGCCGCGCGCGCGGCGCGGGACCGCTCGGTGACCACGGTCGCCTTCCTGGGCCGTGGGGGCGGCGCACTGGCGCCGCTGGTGGACGAGGCGATCGTGGTGCCGTCGGAGGACTCCGGCCGGATCCAGGTGATCCACCTCGCCCTCGAGCATCTGATCGTCGAGCTGGTCGAAGCCGAGCTTACCCGGGGAGCATGATCGCCCTGCACGGGAAGACGGCGTTGGTGACCGGCGGCGGCCGTGGGATCGGACGCGCGGCCGCCGTCATGCTCGCGCGGGCCGGCGCCGATGTGGCGATCGGTTTTCGAAGCCGCGACGTCGAGGCGGACGCCGCGGCGGCGGAGGTGCGGGCGCTGGGGCGCCGCGCCATCGCGGTCGGCGGCGATCTCTCCAGTCCCGGTGCCTCCGTGCACATGGTCGCTCGCGTCGCCGAGACGTTCGGCCGGCTGGACATCTTCGTCGCGAACGCCGGTGTCTGGCCGCCCGAGGACATCCCGCTCGCCAGGCTCACCGCCGAGCGCTGGCGCGACACGATGGCCGCCAATCTCGACGCCGTCTATCACTCCACCCGTGCCGCGCTGGGACTCATGGGACCGGGCGGGCGCATCGTCCTCGTCTCCAGCACCGCCGGCCAGCGGGGCGAAGCGGGCCACGCCGACTACGCCGCGACCAAGGGCGCCCTGATCGCGCTCACCAAGTCGCTCGCGGTCGAGTGCGCCCCCGACATCCTGGTCAACTGCGTGGCGCCCGGCTGGGTGGATACCGAGATGGCGGCGCCCGCCTTCGGCGGCGACGCCAAGTCGCGGATCGCCGCCGCCATCCCGCTGGGCCGGATCCCCACCGCCGAGCAGATCGCCGGACCGATCGTGTTCCTCTGCAGCGATCTCGCCAGCCACATCACCGGCGAGATCCTCAACGTGAACGGGGGCAGCGTCCTCTGCGGATGAGCCGATGATCCACATCCTCTTCACCGGCGGGACCATCTCGATGCAGCGCGACGCCACGGCAGGGGGCAACGTGCCGGCCCATTCGGGCGAGACCCTCATGCGCCTCGCGCCCGGGGTCGAGCGGATCGCGCCGCTGCGGATCGAGGACTGGGCCCGGATGCCCGCGTGTCACTTCGACCCGGCACGGCTGTGGGCTTTGCGCGAGCGGGTGCGGGCGCTGTCGGCTTCGGGCCAGGTGCGCGGGATCGTGATCACCCACGGCACCGACATCCTGGAGGAGACCGCCTATCTCCTCGACCGGACGCTCGATGGCCGGATTCCGGTCGCGATCACCGGCGCCATGCGGACCTCGAGCGACGAGGGATGGGACGGCCCCCGCAACCTCCGGGACGCCGTGACGGTCGCGGCGAGCGCGTCGAGCGCGGGCCGGGGCGCGATGGTGGTGTTCGCCGGGCAGGTGTTCGCCGGGCGCACAGCCGCGAAGACTCACGCCACGGATCCCGACGCGTTCTCGGCGCCCCACGGCGGTCCGATCGGTCGAGTGGTGGACGGCGAGGTGACGTATGCCGCCGAGCCGACGCGCACGGGGGCGCCGCTCGAGCCGGCGTCACTCCACGCCCGGGTCGCCCACGTGCCCTCGGTGGTGGGAGACCAGGGGACCATGCTCGACCTCGCGCGCGGCGATCACGACGGCGTGGTGGTCGAAGCGTTCGGCAGCGGGAACATGCCACCCGGCGCGGTGCCCGCCATTCGGCGGTGGATCGAGGAGGAGAAGCCGGTAGTCCTGGCCAGCCGCTGCTGGTGGGGACAGGTGACGCCGGTCTACGCGTTCGAGGGCGGCGGTGCGCGCACCACCGCGATGGGCGCGATACCCGCGGGGCCGCGCACGCCGTCGCAGGCACGCATGGAGCTGGTCATCGCGCTCTCGGCCGGCGTGCCGTACGGGTCGCCGTGAGCTTCCCCGCGTCCGTACCGGTGCCCGAGGAGATTGTGGAGATCGCCCGTGTGCTGGAGCGCGCGGGCCACGAAGCGTGGTGCGTCGGCGGCGCGTTGCGGGACACCCTCCTCGGCGATCCTCACTCCGATTTCGACCTCGCCACCTCGGCGCAGCCACAGGATGTGCAGCGGCTCTTCCGGCGCACCGCCCCGATCGGAGTGGAGCACGGCACGGTCGGCGTGATCGACCGGACGCACGTGATGCACGAGGTCACCACCTTCCGGCGCGACGTCCGCACCGACGGGCGCCATGCCGTGGTCGAGTACGGCGCTTCCCTCGACGAGGATCTCGCCCGCCGCGACTTCACCGTCAACGCCATCGCCTATCACCCGCTGCGGCACGAGTGGCGCGACCCGCACGGGGGCGAGCGCGATCTCGAGGCCCGGGTTATCCGAGCGGTGGGAGATCCTGCCGCGCGCTTCCGGGAGGATTACCTCCGTATCCTGCGCGCCATCCGATTCGCCGCCCGCTTCGATTTCGCGATCGATCCGGCGACCTGGACCGCCGCGCGAGACGCTGCCGGCGGGCTCGCCCGGCTCTCGGCCGAGCGGGTCCGAGACGAGTGGTTCAAGGGGGTGCGCACGGCGAAGGACCTGCGGACGCTGGTGCGGCTCTGGCACGAATCGGGTGCCGCGGCGGTCTGGCTGCCCGAGCTGGAGACATCAGCCGACTGGGTCCCCGCGCCGGAGCGCTCGCCGCCCCCGCGGGATCCGGTGCTGGTCACCGCGCTGCTCGCGAGCGATCCGGACGGTCTGCTCCGCCGGCTGCGCAGCTCCAACGCGGAAACGGCACGGGCACAGGCGATGGCGCGCGAACCGGGGGAGCCGGAGGGCACCGGCGAGATCGCGGTGCGGCGCTGGCTCGCCACGGTGGGCGGGGCCGCGGACGATCTCGTCGCCCTCTACCGCCTGCGGCACGGCGCCGACGCGCCCTGGCTCGGTGCCCTGCGCGCGATCCGGGAGCGCCACGATCCGCTCGCCCGGGGAGACCTGGCGGTGAGCGGTCGGGATCTGGAGGAGATCGGCATTCGCGGTCGCGCGGTCGGTGAGACGCTGGCGGTCCTGCTCGACCGGGTGCTGGAGGATCCCGCCGCTAACACCCGCGAGCGCCTGCTGGCGCTGGCGCGGGAGCGGCGGTGACCACGCTCTGGTTCGCGCTCGCTGCGGCGCTGGGCAACATGGCGGGGGCCGTGGCGGTGGTGCGAAGCCTGCGGCGCGAGCTTCGGTTCATCGACGCCTGCCTGGCCTTCGGGGCCGGTTTCATGCTCGCGGTGGCCCTGCTCGGGGTGCTGCCCGAGGTCCTGCGCGAGGGCGAAGGCGAGGCGCTCTATGTGTTCGGGGGCTACCTCGCGGTCCACCTGGCGCAGCACGTCTTCACCCACCACTTCCATTTCGGCGAGGAAACCCATCTCGTCAGCCGGTCGGCGGGCGTCACCGCGCTGCTCGGGCTCACGCTGCACACTTTCTTCGACGGTGTAGCCATCGCGAGTGGATTCCTGGTCTCCGGCGAGCTGGGGCTGCTCCTCTTCCTGGCCGTGCTCATCCACAAGCTGCCCGAGGGCGTGACGATCGCGAGCGTGATGATCGCGGGCGGGGAAAGCCGAAGTCGGGCGCTGGGCGCAGCCGCGGTGCTGGGTCTGGCGACGATCCTGGGGGTCGTGCTCACGGAGCTGGTCGCGCCCCTCGCGAGCCACGGCCTGGCGATCTCCGCCGGAGTGACGATCTACGTCGCGGCGTCGAACCTCGTCCCGGAGTTCCAGGCCAAGCGGGGCTGGCCGACCGCGCTGGCGTTCTTCGGGGGGGCGATGGGATTCTTCCTGACGGAGCGGCTGCTCGACCTGTGGATGCGGTAGGCCGCGCGGGAGGAGTCATGGCTAGGAAACGGGGTGCCGAGCAGGGCGAGTCGCTCTTCAGCGCGACCCGGGAGGGCCAGCCGCTCGCCGCCCGCATGCGGCCGCGGACGCTGGACGAGTTCGTGGGGCAGGAGCACCTGCTGGCGCCGGGCAAGCCGCTGCGCGAGGCGATCGAGCGCGGGGTACCCGGCTCGATGATCTTCTGGGGACCCCCCGGCAGCGGGAAGACCACGCTCGCCTACCTCGTGGCCAGCTCCACGTCGCGGGTGTTCGTCCCGTTCAGCGCCGTCTCGGAAGGGGTGCCGCGCATCCGGGAGATCGTGGGTCAGGCGCGGGCCCGTCTCGACTCGGGCGGTGCGCAGACCATCCTGTTCGTGGACGAGATCCACCGGCTCAACAAGGCGCAGCAGGACAGCCTCCTGCCGCCCTCCGAGGACGGCACGATCACGTTGATCGGCGCCACGACCGAGAATCCGAGTTTCGAGATCAACGGTGCGCTCCTTTCGCGCACCCGGGTGTTCGTGCTCCAGCCGCTCACGGCCGAGCATGTGGCCGAGCTGGCTCGCCGGGCGCTGGAAGATCGTGAGCGCGGGCTCGGCGGGATGGAGCTGACCGTCGAGCCGGGCGCGATCGAGTCCATCGCGGTCGAGGCCGACGGCGACGCGCGCCGGGCGCTCACGGTGCTCGAGGCGGCAGCCGCGCACGTGGGGCAGGGAGGGGCCATCACCGCGGCGGTGGCGCGCGAGGCGATGCAGAAGCGCTTCGCCCGCTATGACAAGGCGGGGGAGGAGCACTTCAACCTGCTTTCCGCCTACCACAAGTCACTCCGTGGCAGCGACCCGCAGGGTGCCCTCTACTGGATGGCGCGGATGATCGACGGAGGCGAGGATCCGATGACCCTGTTCCGGCGCGCGATCGCGATGGCGGCGGAGGACATCGGACTGGCGGACCCCAACGCGCTGGTGATGGCAGTGGCAGCGCGAGACGCCTTTCACATGCTGGGCCCGCCTGAGGGCTACCTGCCCCTGGCCGAGATGACGATCTATCTCGCGACCGCGCCCAAATCCAACAGCGCGAAGGTGGCGCTGGGCGAGGCCATGGCGGCGGCGCAGGACACGCCGGCCGCTCAGGTGCCGATGCACATCCGCAACGCGCCCACCGGCCTCATGAAAGAGCTCGGTTACGGGAAGGGCTATCGCTACGCGCACGATTCGCCCGATGCGTACCTGCCGCAGGAGTATCTGCCGGACGAGCTGAAGGGGAAGGCGTTCTACAGGCCGGGCGGATTCGGGTACGAGAAGCGGGTGGCGGAGCGGATGGCGTGGTGGGAGCGGAAGAAGGGGGAGGGGGAGGAGGAGGAGTAAGATGTCATCGTGCATCGCAGGAAGGCCGGCAGGATCCCTCGCTCCGCTCGGGATGACACCATGTGACTCGAATGACACTATGTGACTCGGCATGACACCATGTGACCCCCAGCACCGCCGCTCATCCGCGACGAGGCAGTATCTTTCCCATCGACCAGGAGGCGGGGATGCCGCTCGGAGGTGCTGCGGGACCGCTGATGCTCGCGGCCGCGCTGGCGGGCTGCGCGGCCGTAGGCAACGTGCTGAAGAACCCGGAGGTGAAGCTCGAGCGCGTGCTGCTGCGCGACGTCGGCGTGAGGGGTGGGGAGCTCGAGCTCCAGCTGGGACTGGAGAACCCGAACCCCTTCGATCTACGCGGCACCGAGATTGCACTCGGATTCGACGTCGAAGGGTCGCATGTGGGGGACGTGCGCTACGCGGACGATTTCAATCTCGATCAGGGCCGCCATACCACGCTGTCGTTACCGCTCCGCTTCGAGTGGGCGGGCGTGGGCACCGCGTTGCAGGCCGCGTTGACGTCGGGCGAGATTCCGTATGAGATGAAGGGACAACTGACGATCCAGGCACCGTGGGGCGCCGAGAGCGTTCCGTTCACCAGGGAAGGCCGCGTACCGCTCAGCCGAGCGGGCGTGCAGCCGGCCGCCACCAGCCGCTGAGCGGCGGGGACCAGAAGCCATCAGCAGAACACCCATCGAAGTCCGCGACCCGATCGAGCGTGCCGTTCTGGTTGCCGCCCCGCGCAAGGGGTCGGGGGACGCCAGGCACGTGGCCGATCACCTCGAGGAGCTCACCCGCCTCGTGGACACCGCCGGCGCCGAAGTCGTGGCCCGGGTCTCCCAGCAGATCACCGCACCGAATTCCGCGACCCTCATCGGCGAAGGCAAGGTCGAGGAAGTGGCCCGCGCGGTCGCGGACACCGGCGCCTCACTGGTCATCTTCGACGAAGAGCTGAGCCCGGCGCAGGGCGTGAATCTGGAGCGCGCGCTCGAGGTGCGAGTGATGGACCGGCCCGAGGTCATCCTCGACATCTTCTCCACCAGGGCCCGAAGCCACGAGGCAAAGCTGCAGGTGGAGCTGGCGCAGCTGGAATACCTGCTGCCTCGCCTCACCCGGATGTGGACCCACCTGTCCCGTATCCGCGGCGGCATCGGCCTCCGGGGACCGGGCGAGACTCAGCTGGAGACGGACCGCCGGATCATCCGTCGCCGGATCCAGGGGTTGAAGGCCAAGCTCAAGAGCGTCGAGCGCCACCGCGAGAACCTCCGTTCCGGCCGCGACCCGATGCTCGGCGTGGCCCTGGTGGGCTATACCAACGCCGGCAA
>DATLHD010000211.1:0-5437 GCA_035540075.1 Gemmatimonadales bacterium | reverse complement strand
GCGGTGAGCAGGGAGCCGGGATTGATCCGGAAGACCCCGCGGGAGATCTGTTCGATCCGCCGGCCGATGCCGTAGCCGTGCATCGGCTGGAGGCTGACCGACTTCAGGATCAGCATGTCGAGCGTGCCTTGAACGACATCGGTGCTGGGTTGGTCCACCGGGGCTCCGAAACGGGACGAGCCCAGCATACGGGCTGCACCTCTTGATTGTCAAGAGGAGAGGTGTCCCCAGGCTCGGGCGGTGCGGTGCACATGGAGTAGTAAGTTTCGGCGCCCCCAAGCCGGAGCAGCCGTGCCCGACCATCTCGATGTGCCGCTCGAGCGCCGCCGCGACGAGCCCGACCCGGTCGCCGTCGGATTCGTGCTCGAGCTCGGTCGCGCGCTCCACCGCGCGGGTCATCCCGCCCAGCGGCTCGAGGACATGCTGGGCGCGATCTCAGACCGGCTGGGGCTCTTCAATCACCAGTTCTTCTCCACGCCCACATCGATCATGGCCTCCTTCGGCCCGCTCGGCCGCCAGCGCACCCACATGCTTCGGGTGACGCCCGGCGAGGTCAACCTCGGTACCCTCGCGGCGCTGGAGCAGGTCGCGCTCGAGGTCGCGCAGGGGCGCATGTCGCCGGTGGAAGGCGTCGTCGCCATCGACCGCATCACCTCCGCGCCCTCGCTCTACGGAGCCGGGCTCACCACCGTGGCGTACGGCGTCGTATCCGGAGCGGCGACCCAGTTCCTGGGCGGCGGTGTCCACGAGGTCGCCGTCGCGACGCTGCTCGGCCTGGCCCTCGGTGTCCTCGCGCTCGGCACCCGGGGACGCCCGCGCCTGGGCCGCGTGTTCGAGCCGGTGGCGGCGTTCGTGGTGAGCGCCGGCGCGCTCGGACTCGCGCGGGCGATCGCCCCTCTGAGCGTGCTCATCGCCACCCTCGGCGGTCTGATCGTGCTCCTGCCCGGCCTCACCCTCACGGTCGCGATGTCCGAGCTGGCCACCCGGAATCTCGCCTCCGGCACGGCGCGTATCAGCGGCGCGTTCATGACCTTTCTCGCGATCGCCTTCGGTGTGGCCCTGGGAAACCGGGTCGGCGGCGCGGTGTTCGGCGTGCTGCCGGCCGCCGCCTCGGCGCCGCTTCCCGCATGGTCCGCGTACGTCGCGGTCGTCGCCGCGGGTCTGGGATTCGTGGTCGTGCTCCGGGCCGAGCCGAGGGACGCGTTCTGGATCGTGGCGATCGGTGCATTGGGTGTCATCGGCGGCCGGGCCGGCGCCGCGACGATGGGTGTCGAGCTGGGCACCTTCGCCGGCGCGCTCGCAGTCGGTCTCGCGGGCAGCGCATACGAGCGCCTGAAGCGGCGGCCCGCGGCCGTGGTGTCGGTGCCGGGAATCCTGTTGCTGGTTCCGGGGAGCGTCGGCTTCCGCGGCCTGACGTCGCTCATCGAGCGCCAGGCCGTGGCCGGCATCGAGACCATCTTCAGCATGATCCTGACGGTGGTGGCGCTGGTCGCCGGGCTCCTCATCGCAGCCGCGGTGATCCCGGAGCGGCGAATGTCCCTGGGAGATCCATACCATGAATGAATCACGAGACACGCGGCGGGTCCGGGTGCTGATCTTCGCCGCCTCGCTTCGCCGCGCGTCGCTCAACCGGCGCCTCGCTGAGCTTGCGGCCATCGTGGTCGAAGAGCATGGAGGCACGGCCGACCGCGCGACCATGGCCGACTTCGATTGCCCCTCCTACGACGCCGATGTGGAAGGGAAGAGCGGCGTCCCGCCGGGAGCCCAGCGACTCCGAGAGCGGCTCGTCGCGGCCGATGCCTTCCTCATCGCGTCACCAGAGTACAACGCCTCCATGCCGGGATATCTGAAGAACGCCATCGACTGGGTTTCGCGTATCCGGCCGCAGCCGTTCAACGGCCGCCAGGGGTTGCTGATGTCGGCGTCACTGTCGATGGCCGGAGGGAATCGGGGCCTGTGGTCGCTGCGGGTGCCGCTGGAGCATCTCGGGGTGCGGGTCTACCCCGACATGTTCTCGCTGGCCCAGGCGCAGCACGCCTTCGACGCGGCTGGCAGGATCGCTGCCCCGGCGCTGCAGGAGCGCTTCGAGCGAACGATCAGATGCTTCCTCGAGCTGGTGGAGGCGGCCAAGCACTACCGCCCGCTCAAGAAGCTCTGGGTGGAGTACCTCGGCGAGCACCCGAACGCGGCGGATCGGGTGGAGGACACGACCTTGTCACCCTGAGCGCAGCGAAGGGGGCCATCCTCGATATGGTCCCCTTCATTGCATTCAGGGTGACAGCGACCCACCGGACGTCCTCCGCCGGCTCCACGGGGTCGCGGCCGAGATGGACGCAGGCTGGGACTCCGCGACGTGCGGCGGAAGGCCCCCGAGCCTGGTAAGCACTTCGTAGAGATCCGCGAACCGAAGCGGCTTCTGCAGGATCGGGAGGTCGCGGTAGCCCTCCAGCAGCTCGGCTGCCTCGGGGTCGTGCCGATCGGCCATCAAAGCAGCGCGCATGGTCGGATCGGCGTCGAGCACCCGCTCCACGAGCTCGCCACCGTCCATGACCGGCATGCCGAGATCGGCGAGCAGCACCCGCCCGACTTGCGGATGCCGCTCCACGAACTGGAGCGCGTCCCGGCCCTGCCGAAAGCTCCGGGCAGGATAACCGAGCCCTCGGACCATGCGGGTGGCGGCGATGCGATCGGGCTGGTCGTCGTCCACGACCAGGATCAGGGGACCGGTGCGAAGCGGGGCAAGATCGGCAACGGAGCGGTCGGGCACGGGGCCTCCGGGTGTCGAATCCGGTAAGCCCTCGCCACGACGAGGGGCAGGTGTTCTCTCATCCAGATGCCGCGCCCCGAGCGCGGCGTATCGTTAGCTAACCCTGTGTCTCGCTTCGGGCTGTGAGATCGCACACTGGCCCGCCGCGCCCCGCGGTTGACAGGAACCCGGTACCTCCCGAATATTCCCAGCCGCGAGCACCTGACCACGAGATGGCGCCATCCGGGCCGCCGTTCCGTCGCGACCGTGGCCGTCAACGGCACGGACACCTCCCCAATCAACACTCCGGCCTCGGCTGACGCGAGGTCCCAATTCGTCCTGGCACAGTCCAGCGCACTCACCTTCTCCACCCAGAGGGGAAGCCCGGTCATGTCCCGCTCGCTATCGTTCCCCCGCCCCCGGCGCGTCCTGCCCTGGATCGCCGTCCTCGCCGGTTTCTCCGCTGGCTGCGACGAGGATCGATCCCTTCCTTCGGCCCCCGACCCTCTCGAGTCCGAGGCACCGGTCCCACCGGCCGTCCTGGACACGAGATCCAGCCGTCCCGGCATCGTGTTCGGCACGTTCAACATGCGGAACAACTACCTGAACACCGTGCACACCGGGTGGATGAATGGCGGACCGCTCGATCCGTCCAACATCCTGTCCTGGCTCGCAGGCGCTCGCGACAAGGGCGGACGGGTGGTGATCAAGCTGTGCAAGGGCAAGGACTCCTACGTAAAGAACGCTGATGGCACCTTCAGCCTGTCCAAGTGGAAGTCGCTGGTCAGCCGCTACCGAAACGTCAATCTGGGCTCCTACATCAATGACGGCACCATCATCGGCCACTACCTGATCGACGAGCCGCATCGCGCGTCGCGCTGGGGCGGCAAGGAGATCTCGCAGAAGACGCTGGAGGAGATGGCGGCGTACAGCAAGCAGCTCTGGCCCCAGATGACGACGCTGGTGCGAGTGGCGCCCAGCTGGCTGAAGAGCTCTTCCATGACCTACCGGAACCTGGACGCGGGATGGGCCCAGTACACCGCGGGTAAGGGAGACCCGGCGAAGTGGGTCGCTGCGGAGGCCTCGGCCGCGAAGGCGAAGGGCCTGGGTCTGGTCGTGGGCCTCAACGTGGTCAACGGCGGCAACGGCTCCAGCGGCATCCGCGGTGACCGGCCGGGAGAGTGGTCCATGAGCGCCAACGAGATCAGGAGCTACGGCTACGCCATGCTCGGCGACGGTCTTGCCTGCGCGTTCTTCAACTGGCAGCACGACTCCGACTATTACGACCTGTCCGCCATCAGGAGCGCCATGTCGGACGTCTCGAGCCGGGCCAGGCAGCACGCGAAAACGTCCTGCCGGCAGTGACCCAGACTTCCAAACGAAAACCGCCGCCCTGTGGGCGGCGGTTTTCTCTTCAGCACCGGTGATCGACGCTTACCGCCTTCTGCACGAGACGGCCTGCCGATCCTCCGCCTTCCGGCCGAGGTCGGCCAGCGCACCCGCGATGTCCGTGCGACCGAAGTACCTGGACTCGTACCGCTGGAGAACGAATCCGCAGGAGCGGCTGTCGGCGACCAGAGCGGCGCCCCAGTTCCGGAGCTGCGTCGCGCTCATCGCGTACTTCCCTGGCTGCGTTCCAGGGATACCGCTGGCGCTGGTACCCCCGTTGAGCACGTTCATCCCGACCACGATGCCCAGCCTGGCCTTGCCCGCCGCGCTCGCCTGCCGTCCCACCCAAGTGGCCGCGTCGCCCGCGGAGGCGCTGTAGATCGTCCAGACCCCGTCGAGCCAGCTCCACGCGGTCGTGGTCCCGAGCCAGGCGGCGTCCGCTTCCACTATGGTCGGAACCGCCGACCAGCGGCTGCGGCTGTAGCGCGCCATCTCGTCCAGCGTGGCATGGGAGATCCGCTGCCCGCCCCAGCGTCCTGCGACGTCCGGAGAGAGGATGAGCAGGTGCCCGGCGAAGGTTCCGTCGCGCACGTAGGAAGAGAGGTCCGCGTGGGCTGCGCGGTCCACCGCAGCCTTCCACTTGGTCAGGCTGAAGGTGCCGTTGCTGTTCTGGAGGTCGCCCGCCGCGAGGCGGAGAACGACCTTCGCCCCCGCCTTCCTCGCGGACTGAAGGATATCGACGACGTTGTCCGGCGCGACGACGCGAATCGCGCTGTTGAACGATCCCATGTTCGACAGCGGCAGCCCGTAGGGACCGAACATCAGTCCCTGGGACGTCGCGGGCGGCTCGGGATCGGGTTCCGGCTCGGGATCCGGGTCCGGCGCAGGCGGCGGGGGCGTCGTCGTAGTGCCCCCTGACGTGCGCCGGCAGCTCCGGGTGCTCCGGTTCTCCGCCTTGCGGCGCAGCTCATCCATCGCGGCTCCCATGCCGCTGCTGGAAAGGAAATCCGCGTCGTACTCCCAGCTGATGAAGGCGCACGGATAGGTGCTGCTCAAGAGTGCCGAGCCCCAGGATTGCACTTCGCTCGCGGTCATCCGGGTGCCGCTCGGGTTGCCGCCCTTGAGGACGTTCATCCCGACGACCAGCGCCAGGCCGCGCTCCTGCGCATCGGCGACGTTGCGCCTGATGTACTCGTCGGCGTCACCACGCCGATAGAGATACTGGGCCCAGGCGGCGTCCACATACCGGTGATTCATCCCCAGGTAGCCGGGCGCCACTCGCACCAGCGTCGTCATCTGGGG
>DATLHD010000210.1:0-27190 GCA_035540075.1 Gemmatimonadales bacterium | reverse complement strand
CGGCTCGTGGACCCTCACGAGATGCACGGTCGCGCCGTCGCGCCGGGCGAGGCCGAACGCGATCGGCAGCGCCGCCTCGGCGAAAGTCGACCCATCAAGGGGCACCATGATTCGATGCAACATATTTCGCTCCAGTCGTGTTGGTCGTTGCTCAAGAACCCAAGACCCGTCCCACCCCGGCCGCCCGCACCAAGTCCATCGAGGTGAGAATGCCGCAGAGACGGCCGCCATCGAGCACCAGGACCCGATGGATCGCGTGCCGGGTCATGAGCCGGGCCGCGGCGCGCGCCGGAGTCTGCGGACTCACCGCCACCACCGTCCTTGACATCGCCTCCGCTACCGTGTGCTCCGCGAGCGGGTCCCACTCGGGAGTGCCCGTCTGCTCCATCCGCTCCAGCGCGTCCGCACCCGCGTCGGCCCAGAAATCCGCGAAGTAGGCGGCCGGCGCCTCATCACCCTCCTCGGCTTCCTCCGGAGGCTCCTTCTCCGAGACCGACCGAACGGACACGAGACTCGGCACCGCGGGGGTGGAGGCCTGGAACGACAGGATGTCGCTGATCGACAGCACGCCGATCACCTTGCCCCCTTCCACCACCGGCGCGCCGCCGATATGGCGGGCGGCGAACAGCTCCAGTGACTCGCGCAGCGACAGCGATGGAGTCACGGAAAGCACACCAGCGGACATCAGTTCCCAGACCGGTCTCATACGCCCTTTGCTCCTGTCTGCCCCCGCGGTCCTCGTGCCGCCGGGCGGTTCCGGCTCTCAGGCAATTCTGCCGGCGAGCGCTGAAGCCGCCGTGAGAGCGAGGTGAAGAGTTCTTGAGACGCCGTTCACTCGGGCTTCATTGGCTGGTCACGAGGTTGGGGTACATGCAGCCTACGACCTCTCGCCAGGAGGGCCACGTGATCCACACCCTCGACTCACGACTCAAGCCCGAGCTGCCCGCGCTGCACGGGATCCTGGTCCCACTGGACGGGTCCGAGCTTGCCGAACAGGCACTCCCGGTCGGGGCGGCCCACGCGCGCCGCACAGGAGCGACGCTGCACCTCGTGAGCGTGCACGAGCCCGTGCCGCAGACCGCGATGCCCCCCGACTACCCGATGCCGGTGCTGGAGATGGAGCGCGAGGTCCACGAAGAGCGGGTGCGGTACCTCGAGACGGTAGCGGCATCGACCCGGGCCTCGCTGGCGACGCCAGTGGTCGCCACGGTCGTCACCGGCGGCCCGGCGGAGTCATTGTCCGAGTATGTCGAGACCCATCCGGTGGGCCTCGTGGTGATGACGACCCATGGGCGCGGTGGTCTGAGTCGGCTGTGGCTTGGCAGCGTAGCGGACCGGATGCTCCGGCGCCTTGCGGTCCCCGTCCTGCTGCTGCACCCCGACGAAGCGCCCCGGCCCACCGAGTTCCACCATCTTTTGATCGCCCTCGACGGCGAGATCGAGGAGCCGGTGCTCGCGGCGGTGGAACGCCTGAGAAGCGACGGCGCGAGCCTTCGTTGCACGCTCACTCGGGTGGTCGAGCCGGCGCTGCCGATCCTGAGTGGCCTTGCCGCCCGTCCGGCGCACCTCCCGCCGGACTGGAACGCGAGACGGGAAGAGGACGCGCGGAAGTACCTGGCCCGGTTGGCAGACCGCTTGGGCGGCCGGGGATGGGGCGTGGTATCGTGGCAGGTGCTCGTCGGTCGCGGTGTAGCCGGCCAGGTGCTCGAATTGGCTCGAGCGATCCGGCCCGACGCCATCGTGGTCGGCACGCACGGGGCACGGGGGCTGGAGCGGCTCCTCCTGGGCAGCGTGGCCGACAAGATCGTGCGGGGCTCCAGGGTGCCGGTGCTGGTGGGCCCGCTACCGTCCTGCACCTGAACGGGTCGGCCCTCCCTGCCCGGCTTCCGCCAGCGCCAACCGGCTCGCGCCGAGGAGTCCCACGCCTGATCGAACGATCACGTGGAGCGGGATCGTGGCGAGCAGGGGCGAGAGACGACCCTTCTGTCCGAACCGCGCCAAGAAGTCCGGCCGATTCAACAGCGGCAGCAGTCGACGCGGCAGGCCTCCTCCCAGGTAGACGCCGCCGGTCGCCAGGATCCGAAGGGCGAGATTCCCCGCCTCCGCCGCCAGGATGGCGGCGAACAGCTCAAGTGTCGCCCGCGAAAGAGGGCACGGCTGCGATGCCAGGCCCGCCTCGACGATCACCGGCGTTCGGTCCTGCGCCGCCGCGAGCCGGCCCGCGATCGCCTCGCTCTCCACCGCCGTCTTGCGCGCCTTGAGGAACTCGTACAGCTCGGGGAGCGCACGGCCGGAACACACCCGCTCGCAGCTCACGTGCCCGTAGCGGGATCGCAGGTAGTCGAGGAGGTCGTCCTGGAGCTCCCCGACCGGAGCGAAGTCGGCGTGACCGCCTTCCGAGTCGTGCGCCCGGTACTCCACGCCATCCCAGATGAGAAACGCCTGCCCCAGCCCGGTGCCGGGCGCAATGACCGCTCGCGCGCCGTCCGAGGTCGGACACCCATTCTGCAGGGTGACGAGGTCGCCAGCCTGGAGCCAGGGCACGGCGGAGGCCATCGCGACAAGGTCGTTCACCAGCCGCACCGAGCGGAGCCCGAGTGCGGCCGCGAGCGAGCCTTCCTCCAGCACCCATCCCAGGTTTGTCAGCTCCGCCCGACCTCCCACCACCGGCCCGGCCACCGCCAGCACGGCGTTGCCTGGGCGGGAGCTCGAGTCACCGAGGAAATCGCGCAATGCGGACTCCAGCCCGGGGCACTCGCGGCTGGTCAGCACCGTTTGCTTGAGGATGGTGAAGGAGACCCGGTCCCCCGCCACCAGGGCGAGCCTGGTACTGGTCGCGCCCACGTCCGCGACCAGCACGGGAGCGGCGGCGGCGGCCGTCGACCGGAAACCGGCGATCCCGAGCCGCCCACCCGGCCCCCTGGACACTCTCATCGCTCCACCGGTGATCGCGGTCCCCTCACTCCCCCGGTTGAGACCCGTCCAGGATCCGGACGCCACCGATCGCGGATCGATTCGAGGTTGGGGCTGCGATTCGGTCGGACCAGCCCGGTTCGACGTTGGAGCGGGCGGATCGAGCCAGTCCCCGAGTCTGGACGGTCGGGGACCATGGCCCCCAGCCCGGCGTGGGGCCGGTATCCGGAAAGCACCCAAAGCATGAACGCCCGGCCCATGCCGGCGGCAGTGTCCCACGCAGACGCCCACGCGCTGCTACCTGCTGGCAGGAGCCCCCAGGGGCGCCGCCGGGGGAGGGCCCCTGAGAGGGGTTCAGACTGAGCGGGCGGAAGCGACTTGGCTCCGGCGACGAGGGCCTGTAGCCGGCGCTCGGTCAGGAAGGGGGATCCGGCCGGCACGGTGGAGCTCACCCGTGATTCGTCTGCGGAATCGAAACGCATCCGGCGACCCGGCAGCACCGTCTCGCGGAGGAGTCGCCAGCGGCGCACCGGGGCCACACCTTCGACGTAGGCCATCCACTGAACACCGTTGGTCCCCGTGAGCTCCATCACCGGGGTCAGGGCAGTTCCGCGCGGGAGCAGTGCCGAGCTGGACATGTCGCACCACACTTCCAGAAGCAGGTCACGGGTCGGTGCGGCTCGATCTCCCGACCGACGCCGCATCGTGGCTGACGTGGCAACTTGGAGCCTTTGCCATGAAGCGGCTGTGAAGGCAGTGCGAAGCGTCGTTTGCAGCCGGGGAGGGTCGCAAGATCCCTTCGCGATGCATTCACCTGCGGTTCATCTGCCCGCGTGAAGATTGGTCCGGGCGTCCGCTCATTGGACCAGTTCAGGAGGGAACGACGATGACGACTCGACCCGGCCGGGCGCAGATCGTGGGCGACGTGATGAATCGCGCGCCCGTCACCCTGCCACCTGGCGCCAGGATCACGGACGCGGTGCGGCGCTTTCGCGAGGAGGGTCCCGCCGCCATCGCGGTGGTGGACGCCGCCGGCACGCTCTGCGGGATCGTGACCGTGCTGGACCTCCTCAGGGCGGCGGCACCCGGCGAAGGGATGCCCGTACCGTCGCCACGCGCGCTCGCGGCGCGCACGATCGAGACCGTCATGAGGCCCGGCGTGGTCACGCTCGAGGAGACCGACCGTCTCGAGGCGGCGCTGGACCTTCTGATCGAGACTCGCTTTCACGCGCTGCCCGTCGTCCGGCGCTACGGTCATGGGCCCGTTCTCGTGGGCATCCTGGAACAGCGCGACCTGCTGCCGGTACTCTCGGGCGCGCGCCCAGCTCGCCGCGGGGCCGTGGTCGGCTGAGGCAGCGACCGCGGTGTCCCTAGAGCACGCCGAGGATCGGCGACGGCCTTGTCCATGAGTCTCGGGCGGTGTGCTCAGTCAGGGAACTCCTACGTTCCTCATGCCCGTGCCATTCTGCAGCGGTATGGCTACCCGCCAAGGCCCCCTGCGCCGGGATCACGTGGCGCTCGTTCTGGGAGGGTATCTTGGGGTAGCTCTTGTGACACCGTCGGTGCCCCTGTCTCTCGGCAAGCGATGAACCACCCCTCTATCAAGGCGCTCGGCGCGGGCTCCCGCGAGGACTTCGAGGCCGACGTCGTCCTCCGAGACGGCTCGACCGTGCGGGTGCGGGCGGTCCGGACGGCGGATGAGTCGCCCCTGCTCGAATTCCTCCGCGATCTCTCACCGCCTTCCCGCACTCTCAGATTTGGCGGAGGGGTGAGCGATTACTACCTGCGTCAGGCGGCGGGACGGTTAGCGAGGGACGACAGCGAGCAGGCCCTGGGGCTGATCGCCATGAGCGGGCCCGACCAGCGCATCATCGGGCATGCGATGTATGCGGTGACCGGCCCCGATCGCGCGGAAGTCGCGTTCGCAATCGCGGACACGTGTCAGCATCAGGGGTTGGGCACGATACTGCTGGGGGAATTGGCCCAGGTCGCCTCTTCCCGCGGCATCCGAGTCTTCGAGGCGATCGTCCTCCCCCGGAACCACCAGATGGTGGCCGTGTTTCGGGATTCCGGATTCCCCATTCAGATCCATGCCGCCCCGGACGAAATCGTCGTCGAGTTCCCGACCGAGTTGACTGAGAAGGCGCTCGAGCACTTCGAGCAACGCGAATGGACGGCCGCCGTCAACGCGGTCCACGCCTTCTTTCGCCCGCGTTCAGTCGCCGTGGTGGGCGCGTCGCGCCATCGGGGCACGATCGGTGGGGAAGTGTTTCACAACCTTGTGAGCTACGGGTTCCGCGGGGCGGCCTTTCCTGTGAACCCAGCCGCGCCCGTGGTGCAGGACGAAATCGCCTACCCGAGCGTGGAGGACATCCCCGGGCCTGTAGACCTGGCCGTCGTCGTGGTTCCCGCGGAGAGCGTACCAGGAGTGGTCCAGGCGTGCGGGCGCAAGCGCGTGCGGGCGCTCGTCGTGCTCTCGGCGGGGTTCGCCGAGACCGGACCGGAGGGGCGCGCGAAACAACAGGCGCTGGTGGACACCGCCCGCGCAGCCGGCATGCGCCTCATCGGCCCCAACTGCATGGGTGTCCTCAATACCGACCCCGAGGTCCGGCTCAACGCCACCTTCGCACCCGCACCACCCCCGCAGGGACGCACGGCGTTCATGTCGCAAAGCGGTGCCCTCGGGCTCGCGATCATGGACTACGCCGGCAGCCTCGGCGTGGGCCTGTCGACCTTCGCCTCGGTCGGGAACAAGGCGGACATCTCCGGCAACGACCTGATCCGCTACTGGGCACAGGACCCGAGCACGGATGTCATCCTGCTTTACCTGGAGTCCTTCGGGAACCCTCGAAAGTTTTCCCGGATCGCCCGGCGCGTCGCGCGCGAGAAGCCAATCGTGGCGGTTAAGAGCGGCCGCTCGCCGGCGGGCAGCCGTGCAACCAGCTCACATACCGGCGCGCTGCTCGCGGCCGCGGACGTGACGGTGGACTCCCTCTTTCGGCAGTGCGGCGTGATCCGTACAGACCGGCTCGAGGAGATGTTCGATGTTGCTTCGCTACTAGCCAACCAGCCGCCCCCCAAGGGACGCCGAGTGGCGATCCTCACCAACGCCGGCGGACCGGGGATTCTCTGCGCCGATGCCTGCGTAGCTGAAGGCCTCGAGGTCCATTCGCTCGCCGAGTCGACCCAGGCGGCGCTCCGAGACTTGCTGCCGAGGGAGGCGAGCGTCGAAAACCCGGTGGACATGATCGCGTCCGCCACCCCCGACCAGTACCGGGACGCGATCCGGATCGTCGGGCGCGATCCCAACGTCGACGCGCTCGTCGTCATCTTCATTCCGCCCCTCGTCACCCGGCCGGAGGACGCGGCCCGCGCGATTGTAGAGGGAGTGCGGACGCTGGGCCGCACAAAGCCGGTGCTCGCTGTGTTCATGCAGTCCCGCGGAGTGCCCGCCGAGCTCCGGGCGGCGGATCTACGCATTCCGTCCTACGCGTTCCCGGAGGATGCGGCGATTGCCCTGGCCCGGGTCGCGGGGTACGGGGAATGGCTCACGCGACCCCTCCCGCCGCCGGTCCAGTTTGGAGACGTGCGACGGGATGAGGCCGTGGCGATCGTGGCGGCCGCACTGGGGCGCGGCGACCAGTGGCTCGGCCCCGAGGAGATCTGGAGGCTCCTCGCCTGCTATGGGCTGCCGATGGTCGACCAGCGCATTGCGCCCACTGCGGAGGAAGCTGCGCGTGCAGCCGAAGAGCTCGACGTGGCCGTTGCGCTCAAGGCTGTCGTGGCCGGCCTCGTACACAAGACCGAGGCAGGGGCGGTGCGGCTGAACCTACGGCCGGGCGAGGTGCTGGCTACGGCCCGGCATATGACGGAGCTGCTTCAGGGGGCTGGGAGGGTTCCCAGCGCCTTCCAGGTCCAGCGGATGGCGCCCGCCGGCGTGGAAATGATCGTAGGCGTGGTGCACGACCCACAGTTCGGTCCCGTCCTGGCATGCGGTGCGGGCGGTGTGCTGGTGGAGCTGTTGAAGGACGTGTCGGTGCGACTTACTCCACTCGCTGCCCCGGACGCCGAGGAGATGATCCGCGAGCTCAAGACCTATCCACTGCTCACCGGATATCGCGGCGCGGCGGTACACGACATACCCGCCCTGGTGGATACGGTCCTGCGTGTCGGCGCGCTGGTGGAGGAGCTGCCGCAGATCGCAGAGTTGGACCTGAACCCGATCCTGGTACATCCGTCTGGCGTGACGATCGTCGATGCACGAGCTCGGGTGGCGCCCGTGGAGCGCCCATCGCTTCCCGGTGCACTCTCCGAGAGAGGCCGGAGAGGTCGGTGAGGGGATCGGCACGCGAGGCTTCGACTAGGGATGGGATCCGAGGGACACTCGCTCGCCGTCCGAGCGCGACCCATGGAGAGGCTGGGTGCATCGAGACCTTTTCCGGGGCACCTCAACCACCGGGGCGAGCGCGCGCCGGCGGCGGCGGTTGCGGGGGGTGGCTGATGGACCAGACGTAGGCTGCCACCGCCCGCACCGCGTCCTCCGGCATCGGCACCCTGCCGCGCGGTGGCATTCCTTCGCCGGTATAGGATCGCGACGCCGGCACCCCGTGCTTCACCTGCTCGATCAGGGACTCGTACGTTCCTGGGCCATGGAGCCAGATGGCCCCGGTGATGTTGGGTCCGCGTTCCGTTCCCCGTCCACCCTCGCCGTGACAGGCGGAGCAGCCGGCGGACCCGTGGAACAGGCCCCGCCCCCAGACGATCGCTGAGTCCGTCACGCCAGGCGGCCGCTGCGGGGGCCCGTGTACTTGCGCGGCCAGATCGCCCGCGGCGGCGAGCAGCGCCACGATCACTGTCGCGGACCTCATGGCGCAGCTTCCGGGGCGTCGATGACCTCATCAAGGGGTCGCCGCGGCGTGCGATGCCCGGGCGAGTGGCGCGGGTGGCCGATCCGCACCAGCTGCTGCGCCCAGGGGAACCGGGCGCCCATGACGCCGGAGATCCCGGCACGCAGGCTCCGCACCTCCAGCGCGGCGCTCAGCGGCTGGAAGCCGAGCCCGCGTGCGGTGGAGGTCAGCCAGAGCCGCTCCAGCAGCTGTCCGCTCCGGATCTGCGAGGGACGATCTTCCACTCGCGAGCTGATGAGGATCAGCAGCGGCGCCGAGCCGACGGCGATGGCGTCCAACCGGGCGAGCCGCCGCGCCATCCCGCCACTCGCGATTGCCGCGCGACCGAGCTTCGACAACGGCCAGGGGGTCCCGAATGCACCCCCTTCCACCCAGTCCGCCAGCTCGCCACGGTATGCTGGATTGGCGAAGGCGATCTCGTGGGCCAGGCGGTGCAGCCCCTGCACAGCCCGGCGGCATTCCGGCTCCGTCGCGAGAGAGAGCTCGAGGTCGCGATCGTCGGTTAGGCAAAGCCGGAGCGCGTCCATGTCGGCGGTGGAGAGCTCGCGCTCCAGGAACCGACCGTGGGCGGATCGCCGGGACAGCAGCGTGCTGAGCGTGAGTCCCCGGCGCTCGGGCGAGCCATGTCCGCCGGGCCGGAACGCCAGCACCGCCGCGACCTCCTCGTCGCGCCAGTCGGGCTGGTACACCACCGTGTGCCGGAAGCCGAACTGCTCGGCCGCCACGATCAGGTTCTCGATGGCGCAACCGAGACTCAGGTACAGCTCCCGACAGTCCCGATCGGCCACCCGGTGCCACCGGGTGAGGTCCGGGCGAATCTCGATCCGGTCACGGTCCACCCGGAAACGCCACGGTTGCGTATTTCGGGTGGAAGGCGCGAGGGTCGCGTAGCGGATCAGGAAGCGCAGCTGCTCCTGGACGGGATACGTGTGGGGAAATTCCTGAACCGAAGGTTCGCGAAGCCGGCTGGACATGGTTGCCTCCCTCCCTCCATGATGCCGGTGAGGCGCCGAAAGGGCTCTGAAACCACGATGAAGCTGCCTTTACGTCTGCTCGTGCTCGTGCTCGATGAGGCCTTGCGCACCGGCTGGACACCGCCGTAGCCTCTCAGCGATGCCGCGCCCCGCCCGCGAGTCCTCCGTCGCCTCCCGCTGATCCGGCGGTACCTCCGCCCGCCCGACGGCGCGCTCCCGTCCTGCTCGCGCTGCTCGTCTTGGCGATCGCGCTTCTCGCCGCCCGGCCGGCCCACGAGTGGCTCCTCGACCGCTTCGCCGACGCCGAGCTGGTGATCCGGCAGCAGCCGATCGCCGGCGTGGTCCTGTTCGTGCTGCTCGCCGCCATCTCGGCGATGATCGCCTTCGTCAGCAGCGCGGTGCTCATCCCGGTCGCCATCTACGTCTGGGGACCGACTCTCTGCTTCGTCCTGCTCTGGTTGGGCTGGTTCCTGGGCGGGTTGGCCGCCTACGCGATCGGTCGGTATCTCGGCCGCCCGGCCGTGAGCCGGCTGGTGCGTCCGGACGCGCTGAAGCGTCAGGAGCGGTGGGCGCGGTCGGGCGGGAAGTCGCTCGTGGCCGTTCTGCTGATCCAACTGGCGATTCCCTCGGATCTTGCCGGGTACGTGTTCGGGCTGATCCGCTGCCCCCTGTGGACGTTCATCGTGGCGCTGGCGGTCGTCGAGATACCCTACGCCCTGGGCGCGGTGTTCCTCGGGATGAGCTTCGTCGAGCGGCGCCTAGTGCCGCTGGTGATCGTCGGGGTGGCCGGAACGGCGCTCAGCGTCGCGGCCTTCCGGGCGTACCACCGGCACCTCGACGTCCCCGGGGCCGGAAGCGGGACGCCTTCCGGCTGACCTCACGATTCCTTCATCATGGCCATGCCATTCTCCGGCATGTCATCCTGCCTAGGGAGGTCCCATGCGCATCCTCATCGTCGAGGATGACCCCAAGCTGGGAGCCCTGCTCCAGGCAGGGCTTCGTGAGGAAGAATTCGACGCCGAATGGGTGAAGTCCGGCGAGGAGGGAGTGGCGCGGGCTCTGACCGAGCGCTACGACCTGCTGTTGCTGGATTACATGCTGCCGAAGAAGAACGGCCGCGACGTGGCCACGGAGCTGCGCCGCGCCGGCCGGCAGTTTCCCATTCTCATGCTGACCGCCCGCGACTCCGCCGACGACCTCGAGGAGGCGCTGCGGGCCGGCGTCAGCGACCTCATGGGCAAGCCCTTCCGGTTCGCTGAGCTGGTGGACCGGATCGTCCGACTCACGTCGCCGACGGAGAGTTAGGCCACTACTATGGCCTTCAGTCTCGGCCGCACGCTCGCGGTGCGGTTCGCGCTCACGATGGGGCTGGCCTTGGTCGCCATCGCGCTCTGGGCCTACCGGGGGACGACCCAGATCCTGCGCGACCAGCTCGACAGGTCGCTCCACAGCAGCTACCAGGTACAGTCCGCCGCGCTCGCCCTCCAAGGGAGCATCGTCCCACTGCCCAACGTCGATGAGCAGGGCTTCATAGAGATCAACCGGATGGTTGTGGGACGGGACGTGACCGGGCGCATCGTCCAGGCCAACGCGGACCTGGCTATGGATCTGGCGCTCGACTCCATCGCGTTTCGCCGAGCCCTGAAGGGCCAGCCCACCACCACCGACGGAACCTGGCGCGGCCGTCGGGTCCGCGCCTTCTACGGACCGGCGCGCGGGACCGCCGGAGCGGTCGCGGTGCTCGAGGTCGCCAGCTTTGTTGCGCCGATCCAGGCCGCGAGCCGGGACGCTCTGTTTCGGATGATCGCCACTGCACTCCTCGGGGCGCTCGCCAGCCTCGCCGGCGCGCTCTGGCTGATCCGGTCGGCGCTCGAGCCGGTGGAGGCCATCGCCCGTCAGGCCGGCGCGATGCAGGGCGGCCGCACGGGCCAGCGGATCACCGCGCATGCCGACGTGATCGAGCTGCGGGGTCTGATCGAGGTCTTGAACCAGATGCTCGAGCGGCTGGAGCGGAGCTACGAGTGGCACCGGCAGATCGTCCGCGACCTGGGCCACGATCTCCGGACCCCGATCGCGACCATGCGGGCGACCGTGGAGATGGCGCTCTGGACCGAGCGCCCGCTCGATCAGTACCGTGAGGCGCTCGCCAGCACGCTCGAGGAGATCGACCGGCTGACGCATATCACCGATGCGTTCAGCCTGTTGGCGAAGCTGGAATCGGGGGACCTGGTGCCCACCCTGGTGCAAACGGACGTGCGTACCGTAGCCGGGCAGGCGGTGGATCGCGCGCGGGAGGTGGGTGGACACGACATCCGATTCACCCGTCCCGACGAGGCGCTCCAGGCACCGGTGGATGCCCGGCTCCTCGGCATCGTCGTGGACCAGCTACTCGATAACGCGCGACGGCACACCCCGCCGGGGACCAAGGTAGATGTGGCGGTCGCCGCGCAAGACGGTCACGTGCGAGTGATCGTCGAGGACGAGGGACCGGGCGTGTCCGAGGACAAAATAGGGCAGCTTTTCAACCGGTTCTATCGCGGGGATCCCGCCCGCGGTCGACAGGCCGGCCTGGGCCTCGGGCTCACGCTCGCGGCGGCCCTCGTGGACCTCCACGGCGGCCGGATCACCGCGGAGCGGCGTAGCCCGCGTGGATTGCGCATCCGCATTGAGCTGCCCAGCGGCCCGCCGGGCGATTCCCTCTCCAACAGCCATCGATCCGAAGCGCGGCAGGACCAGCCCGATCGGGCGCGCTGATTCACCGCCCCGCCGGCGCCTTGCGCCGGTCGCGCGATCCGACTTCCGTCCACCGTGTGACGGACGTGGTATCCCGCTCCCCCCTCCAGCGCGTCGCGGTGACCCCCTCGGCCTCGCTGGACGATTATGCCGCGGTCGCTCACCTGGCGGGCTCGGTGGCGGAGCTGAAGCTCGAGTCCCAGGGCGTCGCCTCCCGCCTCTCGGGACGCACGGTGTGGATGGTCAGCTCCACGGCACGCGGCGGCGGCGTCGCCGAAATGCTGCCGCCGATCGTCTCGATGCTGCGGGATCTCGGCGTGCGGGCCGAATGGGTGGTGATCGGCAGCGATGAGCCCGCCTTCTTCGAGCTCACCAAGCGCATCCATAACCTCATTCACGGCGAAGGGAACCCGGAGTTCACAGGCGCGGATCGCGCCCTCTACGAGCGGGTGAACCGGGCCAACGCCGACGCGCTGCGCGCGCTGCTCGCGCCCGGCGATCTCCTCGTGGTGCACGATCCGCAACCCCTCCCGCTGGCGATGCAGCTCCGGGAGGCGGGACCGTTCGCCGCGGTCTGGCGGTGCCACATCGGGCTCGACGTCGAAAACTCCGCGACCCGGGCCGCCTGGGGGTTCCTGGCTCCCTACCTGGACGCCTACGACGGGGCGGTGTTCTCCGCCGCGGAGTACATCCCCGAGTACCTGGCCGGACGGGCCAGCGTGATCTATCCCGGCATCGACCCGCTCTCGCCCAAGAACCGCGAGCTCTCCATCCGCCAGACCGTCGAGACGATGTGCCGGGGGGGCCTCATCGCCTGTCCGGGCCCCACCGTCGGCGAGCGGTACCTCGGCCTGGCCCAGCGACTACTGCCCGATGGCATGTGGGCGCCGGCCCTCGCGGGGGACGACTTCGGGCTCCTCACCCGCCCGATCGTCACCCAGGTCTCACGCTGGGACCGCCTCAAGGGCTACCTGCCCCTGCTCGAGGCGTTCGTTGCCTTGAAGCGGAGTCTTCCGGGCCTGGCCTCGCTCGAGCCGATCCACCGCCGGCATCTCGAGTTGGTGCGGCTGGTGCTGGCCGGACCGGACCCCTTGGCCATTCAGGATGACCCAGATGCCCGCGAGGTGCTCGACGAGCTCGGCGGCGTCTATCGGTCGCTACCGCCCGAGGCCCAGCGGGAAGTCGCCATCCTCCTCTTGCCGATGCACTCGCTGGAGGAGAACGCCTTGATGGTGAACGCGCTCCAGCGCGGGTCCACGATCGTGGCCCAGAACTCGGTGCGGGAGGGCTTCGGCCTGACGATCGCCGAAGCTATGTGGAAGCGAGTGCCGATTCTCAGCAACAGTCGCGCGTGCGGCCCCCGGCAACAGGTGCGCGACGGGCTGGACGGCCGGCTGGTGGCGGACCCCGAGGATCGCGCCGAGCTGCGGGACGCCCTGAGCGACATGCTGTCGGACCCGGTCCGGCTGGAGCGCTGGGGCTACTCCGCCCAGCGGCGCGCCCACGATCACCTGCTGGTGTTCGACCAGCTGCGTGGATGGGGACGGCTGCTCGAGACGCTGGTGACGCGTCCCGCGCTTCACAATCCAAAGGGATAGGTCTCCGGGAGGCCGGGGGCGGCCGGACCCCGCAACGGTGTCACCGCCTCGGTCCGGTCGAACCACACGTACTCGTCGAACTGCTGCGGCAGCGAGGCACTGAAGTAGTGGCTGGCCATCTCGGTCTCCGGGCGGTAGACGACGCCGATGGCGCGCTCCAGCCTGGGGGCCACCAGCTCTTCCCTGACCTCTGCGCGGGCCGGCTGGGCGAGACCGAGCAGGAAGGCCGGTACCCCGCTCTCGTGGCACACGCGCTCGTAGCTCTCGGGGTGGGATGGCCGCACCGCCATGACCTCCATCGGCTCGTCCCAGTCCGCCGCCGCGGCGACGGTGCCGTGGTCGGTGCCGAAGCCGACCAGGTAGGCGCCGGCACCGAACGCGCGGCGACAGAGCCGGCCGATGTTGTGCTCGCCTCTCGCGCCCATCTCCGTCGCGGCGGCGTCGCCGATGTGAGAGTTGTGCGCCCACACGACCGCGCGGCTCTCGGGGCCGTGGAAGGCTAGAAGTGCGGAGAGAGTGTCGAACATGTGCTGGTCCCGCAGGTTCCACGACGCCACCGATCCGTGATACATGACGCGGTAGTACCGCTCGGCGTTCGCGATCAGTCGAGCGTTCTGCGCGGCATCAAAGAAGTGGCGACCGTCCATCTGCGCGTACTCGAGCCGACGGGCGACCATGTCCACCAGCACCGCAACGACCTCACTCTCGCAGCCGCGGGCGCTGCCGCTGATCGCTGCTCGCCCGTAGGCCGCCGGGCTCTCGCTCCAGGGCGTGAGGCAGCCGTATCGGGCGCGCGCCAGGCGCGCCGCGGCTGGATCTACCCGGTCCAGGTAGTCCACCACGACCCCGATCGAGCCGTACATGCTGTAGAGGTCGAGGCCGTAAAACCCCACCCGGCCTTCCCGCTCGTGGTCGGCCGCGTTGTGCTCCCGCAGCCAGTCGATGAACTCGGCTACTTCGGCATTCCGCCACATCCAGCGCGGGAACCGCGCGAAAGGCGGGCCGCCCGGAGGAGGTGCGGCGGCGTGCCCGATGTAGCGGTCCATCCAGGCCGCGTCGGGCCAGTCCGCCTCGACGGCGACGAGTGAGAAGCCCTTGCGCTCGATGAGCTCCCGCGTGATCCGGGCCCGCATCCGGTAGAACTCGGCGCTCCCGTGGGTGGCCTCGCCAAGCAGGACGACTCGCGCTCCGCCGATCCGCTCGAGCAGCGTCCCGAGATCGCTGTCCGCGATGCTCGAGAGCGGCTCGGCGGTCTCCCGCAGGAGCCGGGCGACGCCGCCGAGCCGATGCGCCGAGGAGAGCGCGATGTGGCTCATCGCCGTGCCGCCCGCCAGTGCGGGATCAGGACCAGGTGTTCGACCAGCCAGCTCGTCGCCGCCTGGCCGGCGGCCTCCAGGGCCCCCGGTTCCTCGAACAGGTGGGTCGCGCCCGGAATCACCAGGAGACGCTTGGGGCAGGTGAGGCGGCGATAGGCCCGCCGGTTGAGCTCCAGCACCTCCTCGTCGCGGCCTCCGACGATAAGGAGCGTGGGCGCGCGCACCGAATAGAGCGCGTCGCCGGCCAAGTCCGGCCGGCCGCCGCGCGAGACGACAGCTCTGACGCGAGCGCCGGGCATGGAAGCGGCAAGGAGCGCCGCCGCCGCGCCAGTGCTCGCGCCGAAGTAGCCCGCCGGCAAGCTCGCGACCTCGGGCTGGCCGACCGCCCAGTCCATCGCGGTGCGAAGACGGGAGGCCAGCGTGGGTATCTCGAAGACGTTCTGGCGCTGCTCCGCTTCGGCGGGCGTGAGGATGTCGAAAAGGAGCGTCGCCAGGCCGGCGGCCCGCAACTGGCGGGCGACCGCCTGATTGCGAGGACTGGTACGGCTGCTGCCGCTGCCGTGGGCGAAGAGGACGAGGCCGCTCGGATGTTCCGGCCAGGCCAGCGTACCGGGCAGCCCTGGGCCTATTGGCACGGTCACTTGGCGGTTGCCGGCGGCGGTGAGAAGCGTGCTCATGCCGGCACCCTCAGCAAATCGTCCGACCGCAGGCACCGGATGACCTCGGCGTCCGTCGTCGCGGAAAAGTCGCGATACCAGTACCCGACGGCCCACATGTCGATCGGGCACTCGAGGCACTCGACCGCGTCGGCGACTGCCCGGAGCGCCGCGGCGCCGTCCTGGGAGCAGACCGGGGCCGCGAAGACGATTCGACGGGGGGCGTGCGCGCGCAGCGCGCGGACCGCGGCCTGGGCAGTGGCGCCGGTGGCCAGTCCGTCGTCCACCACGAGCACCGTCCGCCCCTTGACCTCCAGGGGCGCACGCGCGCCCCGGTACAGGGCCTCGCGGCGGTGCACCTCCGCCGTCTCTCGCCGCACGATCGCGTCCACCACGGCGGGAGGGATGCGCAGGCGCCTGACCAGGTCGGCGTCCACCAGCGTGGACCCAGCGGCGGTGGCGCCCATCGCGAACTCATCGGCCCCAGGCACGCCGATCTTGCGGACGACCAGAACGTCGAGGGGCGCGCCCAGGGCCCGCGCCACCTCGTACGCGACGATCACACCTCCCCGCGGCAGCCCGAGCACGACGGGCTGCTCCTCCCGATAGCGCTCCAACAGCCACGCCAGCCGGCGCCCTGCATCGTATCTGTCCTCGAATACCATGGGAACCCTCCTTCAATCGTGCCACCAATTTGCGGGCGAGAGGATGAAGCGACCCTGAACTCCGGGTGAAAAATCGCCGGGAAGAAATCTTCACTCCGGCTTCACGGCGTTCTCGCGGTCAAAGGCGCACTCTGGTGCATGTCCCGCTACTACCGCGCCGTCGCCGTCGACTACGACGGGACTCTGACCGAGAGCGACACGCCGTCTCCCGAGGTCCTGGCCGCCATCCGTCGCGTGCGGGGCGCGGGACGTCTGGTCGTGCTGGTCACCGGCCGGATCCTCGACAGCCTCCTGACGAGCTTCCCCGAGGCCGAGCTCGCGTTCGACGCCATCGTGGGGGAGAACGGCGGCGTAATCTGGCTGCCGGGCAAGGGCCGCCGCGCCGTGGCCCAGCCGGTCGCCGGCGAGCTGGACGCAGCGTTGGCGGCGCGGGGCGTCCCGGTCGAGCGGGGGAGCGTGCTGGATTCCGCGCTGAACCGCAGATCAAGAAACCCTCACAGAGGTTTCACGACTCAGTCATCGCCTCTGGTGCAAGCTGCACCAGGTGACGAAGGGGCGACTCGTGGAGGACCTGTGATGCGTTCGATCGTGGTACCCGTGGACGGTTCCGCCAGGGCCGCGCGCCGATCCTGATCTGTCACTCGCCGACCAAGCCGCGGGCGACGCCCGCACCGCGGCGGAGACGGCGGCGCACACGAGTGGGGTGACCATGCGACGCTCGAAATCCGCTGAATCCGCGAGCATCGATCGCGAGCACCTGGCCCGCGTTCTGCTGGAGCAGATGGAGCGCGCCTATGGGGCGGAGGGTACCGCCGGCCTCAGCCGAATGCTGGGTGAGCTGCTCCGGCGACTCGACGATCGCGCGCTGCGAGACTACGCCCTGACGCTCGGCCTGACCAGCGAACTGGAGCTCGAAGGTGAGTCCGATCGCGATGGGACCCAGCGGGGAGGGTCCGCATGAGCGTCCGGAGAGTGACGCCCGGGATCATGATGCTCGTCCTCGCGCTGGCGTGCGGGGTCCTGGCGCCGCCGGCTCCCGTGCCGGTCGAAGGCTCACGGCCTCAACTGGATTCCCTGAGTGGGAATTGGAGCGGAACCTATCGGGCCTCGGGCGCTAGCCGTTATGGGGTGCTCCGCTTCAGCCTGCGCCCGGGAGCTGATACCGCGTACGGCGAGGTGGAGATGACGTTCGCGCCCACCCAGCGACTCTATGGAGATCCACCCGAGGAATCGATGCCCAGGACTCCCTGCCGAGTCCTCGACATCGCGCTCGTCCGTATGTACGAGGGATCAGTCCGCGGTACTCTCGCGCCTTACTGGGATCCCGACTGCCAGTGCGAGGCGGTGGCGCTCTTCGAGGGCCGAATGACCGGACCCGACCAGGTAGAGGGGACCTTCACGTCTCGTCGCGCGCCGGACGGACCAGTACTGCTGTCCGGCCGCTGGATGGCGGAGCGGCACTAGGTCCAGGGCTGCCACGACAAGCGGCTGAATGGATTTCCCCGAGAGTTCACCCTCTTGCTCCCGCTTCTCGGGCTCGCCGCCGAGCGTTCCTTCAACTTCTGAGGGCATGAATCGTCGTTCGCCTGCAGGCCTCTCGACTAGTAGTGCGGTGGGAGCTGGGCGGTGGCCTCCATGCCGTGGACCACGGCGGCGCCGTGCATGAGCACGTGGGCGAGCAGGGGCGTCGCGGGATTGCCCGTCAGCAGATAGCTCGCCGTGACCACGGCATTGCCGATCAGCGACTGCACCAGAGCCGCGCTCCTGAATTCGGCAAACCCCGCGTGGTAGAGCGCGGTCACCAGCAGGCCGGCCGCGAGCGCTGCTGCTTTCCACCGCAGCGGTCCAACGTTTGTCCCCCTCGAAGTCCACCAGGCACGAACCGCTGTGACGGGGATGACGGTGAGGAGCACCGCGTCCACGACGCCGTAGACGATGCCGTACCATCCCAGCGCGGTGGCCAAGTGGACGCCGGCGGGGCGCGTCCCTCCCGGGCCGCCAATCACGCCTGCGGCCAGCACCGTACCGACTATAAGGCCGGTCACCACCGCAACCGCAGACCATCGACGGGGCGGGCGGTTCACGAGCACCCCGGTGCGACGGACGAACTGGGCCGCGAGCACGCCGACTGCGACCCCATAGACCAGCACGAAGAGCCCACGGGGGAGCCGGAGCACGGACGAAAACACCGCCGAGACTACGAAGCCGGTGGCGCCGGCAACCGCGACCCACGCGACGGCCGTACCGGCGGCTTCGCGGCTCACCGCGAGCGGGCCCGACGCTCGGCCTCCAGCTTCACCAGCCGCAGCATCTCTCGCCGGATCAGCACAATACCGGGCGACACGAGCGTCCAGTACCGCCGGAAGCGTGAGCGCGCGGCGGGATCCGTCGCCAGCGCGCGGGTCTCGGTTCGGAACACCGAGCTCCCATCATCCCGCGGCGCCACACCGACCGTCCACGCGATCTTCACGTAGTCCGGCTCCTCGAACGCCGCGAAGTCTTCGGAGGGCACACCCCGAAAGACCACGTCGGCCACCCACGGCTGCGTCACCGCTCCCATCACCAGCTCACGACCGGGCTCCTCGGCGAGCACCCGCCACCCGAGCGCCTGCACCTCGTCGAGGAACGATCCGCCCGTGCTCGCGGGTGCGGACCGGCCACCCATGAGGAGCTGGCGGGCCAGGAAGATGCCTTGGATCAGCCGAGAGCGGCGAAGGTCGAGCTCCCGGGCGACCGCGTACGTCACCGCCGCCGAGGCCCGGACCAGCGCCTGATGATGCTCCCGCACGTCAAAGCTCGGCATGAACCGGTCAAGCAGCTCATCGCCGGTCGCGGGACGCGGTGTCCGACCGTACCGATACCAGGTTGCCGCTCCGTATCCCGTCGCGGCGAGGAGCGCCACGGCGGCGCCTCCTGCCAGGGCGTTTCGCTTTCGCATATCGATCCTCCGGAGAATCCGGTGCTTCGGTTCAACGCTCCCTCACCCGCACGCCGTCCTCCACCTTGTCCGTCGGGTAGAGCACGACGCGCTCACCCTCCCGCAGCCCTTTCAGCACTTCGGCCTCGCTGCCGTTGCGACCCCCGATGGCCACCTCGCGCAGCCGGGCCCGGCCGCCGTCCACCACGAACGCAGCCCATCCTTCGTCCAGGCGGTGGACCCCGCCGAGCGGCACGAGCAGCCGGTTCGCCCGCTGCAGCACCGTGATCGCCACCTCCACGCGGTAGCCGTCACCGAGCGACTCCGCCGCGTCGGGCATCGCGTCCAGATCGATGACAACATTGACCCGCTGCTCCTCGACGCCGAGCGCCGAGAGCCGGGTGAACGCGGAGGGTTCGACCCTATGGACATGACCCCGGAGAATCTCACCGCCGCCCCAGCGTTCGATCCGCACCGGGGCGCCCTCCCGGACGCCCACGGCCTCGGTGGTGAGCACGTCAACCACGATCTCCAGCGCCTCTGGGTCGCCGATCTCGAGCAGCGGCGTCCCAGGCTGCACCACGCCTTCGCTCTCCTGCAGCACGCGGAGGACGTGTCCTCGGGCCGGTGCGCGCACCGGGAGCACCTCCACCGATCCGCTCCCCAGCCGCATCAGCGCCGCTCGCGCCAGACGGAGCTCGGATTCGGCCACCCGCCGGCCGAACTCCGCGCTGGCGAGCTCCTCCGTCCGCATCCGCTCCGCCAGTTCCGCCTGCTCCACCATCTGGGGCGCCGTGGCGCCTCCAGCGAACAGGCCGCGCTGGCGCTCCGCGTCGCGCCGAGCATAGGCCTGCGCCGCTCTGGCCCGCTCGATCGCGGTAGCCGCCTGGCTGACTGCCGCGCGAGCGGCCTCCACCCTGGCTTCGGCCTCGACGCGCGCGCGAGGGTCGAGCAGTGGCGACGCGACGGGGATCATGTGCACCAGGACCTCGCCCTGCTCCACCACGTCTCCCGCCCGCAGTGTGGGTCGTCCCACCCGGCCCGCCAGGGGCGCGGAGATCAGGTACCGGTCCTTGACTCTGGTGCGGCCGTCCTCATCCACGGTCACGAGAAACGTCCCGCGCGTCACCGCAGCCGTCTCCACCGCGACCGGACTGGGTCGGAGGCCGTACGCGATGGCCCCCGCGAGCGCCAACGCCAGAAGGCTCCAGAGCGCCCGCTTCACCAGACGCGCGACCCTCGGACGGGCCACCGGCAGGCGGCTGGGGAGGACTTGCACCTGTCGCCCGACGGGTCGAGCCGGAAGGCCGGCGTCGCCGTTCGCCGGAGGACGAACGATCGTAGTGGGCGCGGCGGTACGCTGTTCCAGCATGGCTTACTCTCTGGTCTTGAGAACGGCGACGAGGTCCAGCCGGTCGAGCTTCCGCCGCACCAGCAGCCCGCTCGCGAGAGCGGCGAGCACAGTGGCGAGCACGGAGAACGCGAGACGGTGGGCCGATACGTCAGGCGAGAGACGGAACCGCTCGGGATGGCTGAGCGATGCCACCCAGTCGGTGAACCAGTGGCTGAGGAGCACACCCAACGGGAGGGCGATCAGCACCTGGGCCGCGAGCTCGGAGAGCAGGATGCCAGAGATCTCCCCCCGGGTGAAGCCGAGAACGCGAAGGCTCGCGAGGTCGCGGCCGCGGAGCGACAGCGCGACCCGTGCGTTGTTGTAGACCACGCCGACCGCGATGGTCGCCGCGAACCCGGTCAGCACGGCGGCCACGATGAGCATGGACGCGCCGCTCTCCTCCCGAAAATGCCGGATCGCCGTGGGGCGGTCGCTGATGGAGGCGACTTGGGGCATGTCGCTGAGTCGCCGCTCCACGCTGCGCCGGAGGCCGGGCTCCACCCGGAGCAGGACGACGTTGACACTTGGCACCTCTCCCAGCATCTGCTCGAGCACCGGCCTCCGCAGGTACACCTGGAGGCCGGCGATATCGGTGACCAGTCCGTCCACCCGCACGCGGTGCGTCCTCCGCTCACCCTCGAGAACCTTGAGGGCGATGTGGTCGCCCGGTTGCACGCCAAGCACCGTGCCGAGCTGCGCGCTCACCAGTACCCCCGCATCGGGAAGCTGCAGGGGGCGCCCCCATCGGTCGACCACCCGCTGCAGCTCCCCGCCGTTCGGGTAAGCGAGCACGGCCACGTCCCGACTGCGCACCCCCAGCTCCGCCCGGGCGGCAAGCGTGCGGATGCCCTCCGCACGGATCACGCCCGGCAGAGCGGCGAGGTGGCGCACCACCCGATCGGGCGAAACGTCGTGGAGTCCGACATTCAGATCCTCGCGCCAGGCGCGCTGAAACTGCACGTCGAGGACGTCCTCGATCGCGTCCTCGCTGATGCGCCCCACGACCAGAATCGCCATCGACGCGGCGATCCCGACGGACGACAGCACCGCCCGCAGCGGCCGATGCTCGATCTCGCGCAGGATCATGCGGCCCGCCTGCGAGATGAACCGGTGGAGCCCGAGGCGCTCGCTCAGCAGCGGACGATAGACAGCGGGAGCGGGCGGCCGCATCGCCTCCGCCGGTGCGAGCCGCACCACGCCCCGTACTGCCGCCGCGGCCCCGACCGCGGCCGAGAGTAGGCTGACCGCCGTGCCCACCAGCACGGTGACCAACGACACTCGGTAGCTGAACACGGGGAAGTGGAAGACGTCGGTGTAGAGGCCCGTCAGCGCACGTCCGAGCACGACGCCGAGGCCGAGGCCGAGGATCGCGCCAAGGAGCACGAAGACGGAGACGAGCGTGAGGAAGTGGAGCCCGATCTCGCGGTCGGTGTAGCCCACCGCCTTCAGCGTGGCGATCTCGGGCCGCTGCAGGCTCACCAGGCGTGAGAGCACCACGTTCACCAGGAACGCGGAGACGCTGAGGAAGATGAGCGGCACGACCGTCGCCCACGCCCGGAGCTGGGCCATCTCCTCCAGCACGATGTAGTTCGATCCCTGGCGCTCCTGTGCCACCGCGGTGTAGCCCCCGTACGGCTCGAGCACCCGGTCGATCTCCCGGAGCACGCCCGTGACGAACACGCCCGGCTGGAGCCGGAACACCGCGTCGTTGAAGGCCCCCTCCATCTGGAAGGCGGGCGCGACCACGGTCCGGTCCATCCACAGCACGGCGAAGCGCTCGTCGTCGGCGAAGGTTCCAGCGCCAAGAGGGAGCGGGTACACGAACTCGGGAGAGCTGGCGACCCCGACGATGCGGAGCTCGCGGAGCGTTCCATTGATGACGGCCGGCAGGGAGTCGCCGGGCACGAACCCGTGGCGTCGAGCAAAGGCGGTCAGGAGAACCGCCTCGCGCTCGACACCCGGCTCGGGGAAACGACCGCCCTCCAGCACCAGGCGGTTGAGCGGGGGCTGGGCACCGTCGGGGAGGCTCACGATCTGGCCGATCGGCGGCTGCACGGGTCCCGGAATGGGGAGGGTGATGGTCTGCACCAGTCTGGTGTGCACCCGGGCCACGCCGGGAATAGCTTCCAGCCGTCCGGCTACCCACGCGGGCGCCCGCTTGAGATGCACGAAGGCGTCCGCGAAGCGGTACCGCTCGTAGTAGGCGTTCTTCGAGTGCTCCAGTGAATCCCACGTGCTCTGGAAGGCGACGTACCCCGCGATACCGCATGCCACCACCAGCGCCACGGTGACGACCTGGCCTTTCAGGTGCATCACGTCGCGGACCAGCTTCCGCTGCAGCGCGGTCACCATTGCACGCTCTCCACCGTCGCCTTGACCGCGTGGCGCTGCTCGCGGACGATCCGCCCGTCGCCCAGGGTGATGACCCGGTCACCGATCGCCGCGATCGGCGCGTTGTGGGTGATCACCGCCGTCGTGGTCCCGATCTCCCGGTTCACCTTCGCGATGGCATCGAGCACCATCTTGCCGGTCTCGCAGTCGAGCGCCCCAGTCGGCTCGTCGCAGAGCAGGACGTCGGGCCGCTTGGCCACTGCCCGCGCGATCGCCACGCGCTGCTGCTCGCCGCCGGAGAGCTGGGCCGGGAAGTGGTCCAGCCGGTCGCCTAGGCCCACCAGCTCGAGGACCTCGGCCGGCTCGAAGGGGGCGCGGGCGATATCCGTGACGAGCGCCACGTTTTCCCGCGCGGTGAGGCTGGGGATCAGGTTGTAGAACTGGAAGACGAAGCCCACGTGATGGCGGCGATAGCGGGTGAGCGCGCTCTCGCCCGCCCTGGTGAGCTCCCGGTCCCGGTAGAAGACGCGGCCCGCCGTGGGCACGTCGAGCCCACCCAGGATGTTCAGCAGCGTGGACTTGCCGCTCCCCGACGGACCGAGGAGGACGAGGAACTCGCCCGCGAGCAGACGGAGGTCCACGCCACGGAGGGCGTGGACCTCCACCTCTCCCATACGGTACACCTTGGTGAGCGCGACGCACTCAAGGACGGCCTCCGGAGCGCGCCGTGTGCTGGTCGGCGCCGGCCATACGACTGTCCCGCGTTCCAGTTCCTCGACCTTCATTCGGGTATCCCGTGGATGTCTTGCGCAGTGTACCCCACGTCGAAGGCAGGCCTCGTGAAGCGGAGATGAAGATCCCTTCAGGTCCGATTCACGGCGACGTCAAGTGCGGCAGGGCATGTTCGATCGAGCGGTTGTGCTGAAACGGTTCCACCTGAGAGGGGCGCTCGAGCCATGAAATCGCCACTGCGAAGAGTGATGGTGCCGCTGGATGGATCTCCCCTGTCGCAGCAGGCCCTGGGCATCGGAGCCGGGATCGCGCGACGCGAAGGCGCCGCCCTGCACCTCGTCACGGTGATCGCCCCGATCGCCACGCTCCCGACCGAGGCCGGAGCGTTCGCCCATGACTATGCCGTCGAACAGGCCTTGCAGGACGGATTCCGCCGTTACCTGGACGAGCAGGCCGGTGCGGTTCGTCAGCAGGAGCCGGGCGTGCCCGTCACCTGCAGCGTCCTGGACGGCGGCATCGCCGGAACCCTGGCCCAGTACGCCCGCAAAGAGGACATCGACCTCATCGTGATGACCACGCACGGGTGGGGCGGGCTGAAGCGCCTGTGGCTCGGCAGCGTGGCCCAGGCGCTGGTGCATCGGGTGCACTGCCCCACCCTGCTGATGCGCCCCTCGCGCGACGCGCCGGGCTTCGGCCTGCACCGGATCCTGGTGGCGCTGGAGAGCGCCGACGATGCCGACGTGCTGCTCGAGTCCGCGCTCGCGCTCGGCTCCCTGGTCGAGGGCGCCCACTACAGCCTCCTCCAGGTAGTTCAGCTCCAGCCGCCGCTGCTCCTCCGGATCGCCGGCATCCCCGATCGTACCGTTCGCGACTGGGTCGGGCAGATCGCCGAGGAGGCCGACTGTCGGCTGGAGCGCGTCGCGTCGCGGCTGCGCCACCGCGGCTTTGCGGCGGACGCCCGCGTGCTGGTCGGGCGCGGCGCTGGCGAGCAGATTCTGAGCTTCGCCAGGCGATCGGGATGCGACCTCATCGTCGTCGGTACCCGCGTCACGGGCCTCGAGCGAGCGATGTTCGGCAGCGTGGCCGACAAAGCGGTGCGTGGCGCGTCGCAGATGGTCCTGGTCGTCCCCCTTGGGGTCGAACCGGGACGCGCGGTTGCGGAGGGCCGGGGAGCGGAGACGCTGGCCGGCGCGACGGGCAACGACTGATCCCCTATGCTCGAATCCACGTCCCTGGGTCTCGGCCTGGCCCGGCAGCTTGCCCTCGCCGGGCTGACGGGGCTCGCCATCGGGATCGAGCGAGAGTGGTCCGGCCACGCGTCCGGTCCCCGGGCGCGGTTCGGCGGCGTGCGCACCTTCCTCCTGCTTGGGCTCATCGGCGGCATCGGCGGGATGCTGGCGGCAGGAGGGTGGGTGGCCGTCGGTGCGGCCCTGATCGGGGGCGCCGCACTGCTGGCCGTGCTGGCGTACGTCGTCGCCGCGCAGCAGACCGGGGACCGGGACGGCACTACCGAGGCGGCGGCGCTCCTGGTGCTGGCCACGGGCGGACTCTGCGGGCTCGGCTATCCGGCCCTGGGGAGCGGCGTCGCGGCCATCGCCGTGCTGGCGCTCGCGGAGAAGGGCCGCATCCAGGCGCTCGTCGGGAGGATCGGCGAGCAGGAGCTGCGGGCGGCGCTGCGGTTCGCGGTTCTGGCGCTCGTGGTCCTGCCGCTGCTGCCCGCGGGGCCGTTCGGGCCCTACTCGGCCATACGGCCCCGCGAGCTCTGGACCATCGTTCTCCTCTTCTCCGGGCTCAACTTTCTCGGCTACCTCGCCCGTCGGGAGGTGGGTCCGGAGCGCGGCTATGGCGTCACCGGACTTCTGGGCGGTCTGGTCTCCTCGACCGCCGTCGCGCTGACCTTCGCGAGGAAGAGCCGGGCGGAGCCCGGCTATGCAGCGAGCCTCGCGCTGGGCGTCGTTGCCGCCTGTACCGTGCTCATCCCCCGCGTCCTGGGCATCACGCTGGTCCTGAGCCCGCCGGTGGCCAGCGAACTCGCGCCCTACCTGCTGCCGCCGCTGCTCGTCGGTGCCACCTTCGTCGCCTGGGCCGTTGTGCGAAGCCGTATCGGCTCCGCGTCCGCGTCCCAGACCGCTCTCGACTCCAGCCCCCTGCGCCTTGTCTCCGCCATCAAGATGGCCGCGGCGTTCCAGGTGGTTCTCCTGCTGATCCCCATGATCCAGCACACCTGGGGCAGCGCAGGGGTGCTGGGCTCCGCGGCGGTCCTCGGGCTCACCGACACGGACGCGCTCACGTACTCGATGTCCCGACTCGGCTCCACGGGAGCCGCCCGACTCGCGGCGCGGGCGATCGCCGTGGGCATTGTGGCGAACACCGTGCTGAAGCTGATGCTGGTGCTCTCGCTGGGATCGCCGGCGTTCCGGCGCGCCGCCGCACCGGGCCTCCTCGCCCTGGCTGCGGCGATGGCCGCGGGGCTTGCGTTCGTGTCCTGAACCAGGGCACCCGTCGAGCGATTCGGGCCGAGGCTCGGGAGCGAACTCGACCGCTGCCGGGTGACGAGCTCGGGCAGAATCCCTTCGCCTCCATCACACACGCCATCACCATTCGATGCCCTCCGGCGCGTGTGTGGCCGTGGCTCGCGCCGATGAGTGCAGGTCGGGGAAGTTGGTATAGCTACGACTGGATCGACAATCGGGGCCACCGCAGCGCCAACCGGGTTCGGCCGGAGCTCCAGACGATCGCGCGAGGGACCCTCTTTCCCGCGGTCCCTGGAGCGACCGACGCGTTCAGGCTGCTGGACTACGAGCCGGGACGGTGGCTCGTCCTCGGCTGGGTGCCCCAAGCGCCGCTCCGGTCACGACGTGGGCCGTGGTGCTGGAGGAGCCGTCACCCGGCTGGACCGCCTGATCAAGCGCGGCCGGGTCCGCAGTCCCAATCGCCCGCTCGGATTACCCGAACCGGTCGCCAAGCGGCTTGCCCCTCGGGCGCACGCGATCATGGTGCGCAAGCATCTGCGCGGAATCGCCCGGCGGGCAGAGGGGGAGATCCATCGCTCGACGCTTAGCCCTACGTCGGGACCACAGTGATCGGCGTGCCGCCTTTCGGCCAAACCTCTGCACGACGGGTGCTGGTGCGCCACAGGATGACCGCGAGCACCACCACCCACGCCAGGTAGGCGCCGATGTGAACACGTTCCGCGACTCCCAGCCACGGTGTCGGCTGGCCCGCGGCGAGTCGGGCGGCCTCCTGGCCCGTCCAGGTGCCGAAAGCGAGCAGTGTCAGCAGCGTGGCATACGAGTAGGTCCGGAACCCGCGACCGGACAACGACGCCCCGAACCAGACGGCCAGGAGAATGCAGAGCACGATCACCGCCGTGGCGGCGATGTGCGGGGCGTCGGTTGCGAGGCTCCCGGTGCCACGCAGGCGCATCGGAGTGAAGGGCATCGCCGCCAGCCCCACCACCCCGATGGCGACCAGCAGGGCGCCGACCAGATGCAGCGTGCGCCTTCGGCCGGAAGCCCATACGCCGAGGCCGAAAGCGATGATTAGGATGTCGTACCCGATCAGCAGCGGCTCGACCATGCGCTTGGTCGGAGCGCCCAGCGCCGTCAGCTCACTGACGGCCTGGGACGTGAAGCTGTGATAGTCGGGGTATCGTGAAGCCGCGAGCAGGTCGGCGCCGACGTACAGCAGCGACGAGATCACACCGCAGACGAGCAAGGCTTTTCGCAGCATGGGTTCAGCCTCCGATCCCGGCGTGGCCTCACGCCACGCCCTTTCTACCGCACGCCCTCCCACAACAGCCGTTCCCTCAATCGGGGATCGTCCACAACCTCCGAGGTCGTGTCGAAGCGCATCGTGGCCCGGTGGGCGAGGTCGTACCTCGGCCATCCGGGATTTCCCTCGCGCGCGAAGCCGATCCAGGCGGCGTGCATGGCCCTGGCGAGCTGCGGCGGTGGGTCGCCGCCGGCGAGCGGCTCGCTCCCCTGACCGAGCGTATCGAACACGAACGCGATGTCGGCGCCGTGGCATGCACCGAGGCGTCCGCCGAACTGCGG
>DATLHD010000209.1:0-4257 GCA_035540075.1 Gemmatimonadales bacterium | reverse complement strand
TCTGGCGCGTGATCACGTACTGGCGGCCACAGCCGCTCCGGCGCTGATAATCGCTCAGAGGCGGCCGGCGCAGTCTGGACACCCCCCCGCACAACCTCCATTTTGAAACTTCAGCTTCACCCTCTCGTCCGAAATGCATTGTACGCCTCGGCCTAATCCCTTCTTCCCAACCACGCGGCGGCCATCCGTCTGCTCCGTGAGCCCATGAATCGTCGAGACTTCGTCCACATGACCGGCATGGCGGCCGGCGCGCTCGCGCTCCCGCCCGGCACCCGCCTCGTCCCGTTCTGGAACGGGGCGATCACGCCGATTCCGTCCGCCGACAAGCGCCAGCTCGCCGATGCCGCCCTCGGGGCGGCCCGGTCAGCGGGCGCGAGCTACGCCGACGTCCGGATCGGCCGCTACCTCAACCAGTTCGTGACCTCGCGCGAGACCAAGATCCAGAACGTCACCAACCTCGAGTCGTACGGCGTCGGCGTCCGGGTCATCGCCGACGGGGCCTGGGGATTCGCGGCCTCGAGCGAGGTCACGCCGGACAGCGTGGCCCGTACCGCCCGGCAGGCCGTGACCGTCGCCAAGGCCAACGCGAAGCTGCAGGCGGAGCCGGTGCAGCTCGCGCCCCAGAAGGGCTACGGCGAGGTCAGCTGGAGGTCGCCGATCGAGAAGAACGCGTTCGACGTGCCGCTCAAGGAGAAGGCCGACCTGCTGCTCGCCGCGGCCGACTCCGGACTGAAGAGCGGCGCCAAGTACCTCCAGGGTCTCCTGTTCCTGGTGAACGAGCAGAAATATTTCGCCTCCACCGACGGGTCCTACATCGACCAGGACATCCATCGGATCTGGCCCGCCTTCCTGGCCGTCGCCGTGGACACGAGCTCCGGGAAGTTCGAGGAGCGCTTCTCGCTCAGCACGCCCACCGGACGCGGGTGGGAGTACCTGAGCGGACGGCCGGACGACAAGATGAAAGGCCCTCCCGGGACCGAGGTGACCCTCTACGGAGACTCCTACGACATGATCGAAGACGCCGCGCAGGCCGGCCGCACCGCGCGCCGGAAGAGCAAGGCGAAATCGGTCACCGCGGGCAAGTACGACCTCGTGCTGGAGCCGTCGCACCTCTGGCTCACGATCCACGAGTCGGTGGGCCATCCGCTGGAGCTGGACCGCGTCCTCGGCTACGAGGCCAACTATGCGGGCACCAGCTTCGCCACGCTCGACAAGTGGCGGAGCAAGAGCTTCAAGTACGGCGCCGACATCGTCACCCTCTTCGCCGACAAGACCCAGCCCCACTCCCTCGGCGCGGTCGGCTACGACGACGAGGGAGTCGCGACCAAGCGCTGGGACCTGGTGAAGAACGGCATCCTCGTCAACTACGAGGCCATCCGCGACCAGGTGCACGTGATCGGGGAGAGCGAGTCCCAGGGGTGCTGCTACGCCGACTCCTGGAGCTCGATCCAGTTTCAGCGCATGCCCAACGTGTCGCTCGCGCCCGGCGCCGCGCAGCTCACGCCGGCCGAGCTCATCGGCCAGGTGGATCGCGGCGTCTACATCGTGGGCAACGGCTCGTTCTCCATCGATCAGCAGCGCTACAACTTCCAGTTCGGCGGGCAGCTCTTCTACGAGATCAAGAAGGGCAAGATCGTAGGCATGCTGCGCGACGTGGCGTATCAGTCGAACACCCAGGAGTTCTGGAACTCCTGCGCCGGGATCTGCGACCAGCGTGACTACCGGCTGGGCGGCTCCTTCTTCGACGGCAAGGGCCAGCCGCCGCAGATCAGCGCGGTGTCCCACGGGTGCGCCACCGCCCGGTTCAACGGCGTGAACGTCCTCAACACGGCGAGGAAGATCTGATGCCTCCCTTCTCCGAATCCGAGGCGCGGGCGCTGCTGGATCGTGTCATGGGGCTGTCGCAGTCCGAGGGCTGCTCCGCCGACCTTCAGGCCACGCGATCGGGCAACATCCGCTTCGCCCGCAACGCAGTCAGCACCAGCGGCATCACCGACGACGCCACCCTCACCGTCCAGTCCAGGTACGGCCGCAAGACCGGCACCGCGCAGGTCAACCAGTTCGACGACGAGAGCCTCACCCGCACGGTGCGCCGCGCGGAGGAGCTGGCGCGACTCGCGCCGGAGGACCCGGAGGTGGTGCCTCTGCTCGAGCCGCAGCGCTACGCCGCGGTTCCCGCCGGGTTCGTGGACGCCACGGCGGCGGTGACGCCGGAGTTCCGGGCCGACACCGCGGCCGCCAGCATCGCGGCTGCCCGGCAGCAGAGCTGCGTCGCCGCCGGCTACCTGGTGGATGCGGCGAGCTGGAACGCTACCCGCAACAGCCGCGGGCTGTTCGGGTATTACCCCGACACCACCGCGGACTACAGCATCACCGTGCGCACCGAGAACGGCGGCGGATCGGGATGGGGCGGGCAGGACGTGAACGACGTGCGGACGCTCCAGGCGGAGTCGGTCGCCAAACTCGCCACCGAGAAGGCGGCGGCGAGCCGGGATGTCCGGGCGATCGAGCCGGGGAAATACACGGTGATCCTGGAGCCGGCCGCCTCGGTGGACCTGATCCAGCTGCTGCTGTTCAACAACGGCGCCCGGGAAGCGGACGAGGGTCGCAGCTACCTGACCAAGGCCGGCGGAGGAACCAAGCTGGGCCAGAAGCTGGTGGACCAGCGGGTCACGATCTATTCCGATTCCGCCAGCCCGGAGCTGCCGTGCCGGCCGTGGGACGGTGAGGGCCTCCCCCGCAGCCGCACGCCGTGGATCGAGAAGGGCGTGGTGCGGAACCTCCGCTACACGCGCTACTGGGCCGAGCAGAAGAAGAAGCCCGCGACGGCGCAGCCGGGGAACTGGATCATGGAGGGTGGCCAGGGATCGCTGGAGGACCTGATCCGGAGCACCGACCGCGGTGTGCTGGTGACGCGGACCTGGTACATCCGCGAGGTGGATCCCCAGACCCTGCTGTACACCGGGCTCACCCGCGACGGAACCTTCTTCGTCGAGAATGGTCGCATCGCGTACGCGATCAAGAACTTCAGGTTCAACGAGTCGCCGGTCATCATGCTGAACAACCTCGACGCGCTCGCCGTGCCGGTGCGGGTGCAGGGCTCCGAGACGTTCGGGCGGGTGATGGTGCCGCCAATGCGGATCCGCGACTTCACCTTCTCCAGTCTCTCCGACGCGGTGTGAGGTCGGCAATGGATCGCCGGGCATTCGTCCGGGCGACCCTGGCGGGGACGGCGGCGCTGGCCTTGGCGCCCTATGCTGAGGCGAGCGCCCTCGCCTTCGGCCGCCGCCGGGCCGACTTTCGCTTCACCCGGCTGCGCTACGCATCGGGCGACTGGGACGTGGACCAGCGCATGCCCGCCAACGTGCTCAACTCGCTGGTGGAGTACACCACGGTGTCGCTCGACCCGAGGGAGCGGGTGGTGGATCTCGGATCGAGCGAGGTCTTCGACTCGGCCTTCGCCTACATGGCCGGGCACCGGCTGGTGCAGTTCTCCGCTCGGGAGCGCGACGTGTTCGAGCGCTACCTCCGGAACGGCGGCTTCGTCTTCGCGGACGACTGCAACCACGACATCGACGGCCTGTTCGCCCGCTCGTTCGAGGCCGAGATGCGCCGGATCTTCGGCGCCGGCGCGCTCCGCCCGCTCCCGCGTGCGCACCCGCTCTACCGCGCCTTCTTCACCTTTCCCGACGGCCCGCCCGCCACCGGCATCGAGCTCAACGGCTGGGGAGACGACCTGGTGCACGACTACCTCAAGGGCATCGAGCTCGACGGCCGGTTGGCGCTGCTCTACAGCAACAAGGACTACGGCTGCGAGTGGGACTACGACTACCGCAACAAGCGCTTCCTGGGCGAGGACAACACCAAGTTCGCGATGAACATCGTCCTCTACGCGATGACCGGCTGATGGCGCCGGTGACGGAGGCGCGGGTCGCCGAGCTCCTGGCGCGGGTCGGCGCCCTGCGGGCGGAGATGGCGAAGGTAATCGTGGGGCAGGAGGAGGTGGTCTCGCAGCTCCTCACCGCGCTCCTCGCCGGCGGGCACTGCCTGCTCGAGGGCGTGCCCGGTCTGGGCAAGACGCTGATGGTCCGGACGCTGGCCGACTCGCTGCACCTTTCCTTCCGCCGGATCCAGTTCACCCCCGACCTGATGCCGACTGACATCGTCGGCACCGAGCTGCTGGAGGAGGATCACGGCACCGGGCGGCGCGTGTTCCGCTTCTCCCCGGGCCCGATCTTCGCGCAGGTCGTATTGGCG
>DATLHD010000208.1:0-2696 GCA_035540075.1 Gemmatimonadales bacterium | reverse complement strand
CGGTTCGCCACGTCGGTGAGGGTGCGACCCGTAAACGGCAGCTCTCCCGACAGCATTTCGTACAGCATGCATCCCAGGCTGTAGATGTCCGTCCCCTGGTCGAGGTCGGGCTCCTCCCGCAGCTGCTCCGGGCTCATGTAGTAGACCGTCCCCACGATCACCCCGGTCGCGGTGAGCTTGGTGTAATCCGCCGCGCCGATGGCACGGGCAAGGCCGAAATCCGCGATCAAGGCCCTCCCGCGGGCGAGGAGGATATTCTCGGGTTTCACGTCCCGATGCAGCACTCCGCGCTCGTGGGCGTACCCGAGGGCCGTCGCCACGTCGCGGGCGATAGCCAGCGCCTCGGGTACCGGCAGCCGCCGCTCCCGCTGGAGGCGCTCGTACAGCGACTCGCCCGAGACGCACGGCATCACGTAATAGAGCACGCCGCCGGCGCGCCCCGAGTCGATCAGCGGCACGATCAGGGGATGGTCGAGCGACGCGGCGATGCCCATCTCCCGGATGAACCGCTTGCTGTCGAGCGCGTCGGCCACGTTGGGGTTCATGACCTTGATGGCCACAGGCTCGGCTCGCCCCGGGGCACGCGCCTGATAGACCGAAGCCATGCCGCCGCGTCCCAGCTCGCGCTCGATAGCGTAGCGGCCGGCCAGGGCTTCCGCCAACGGCTCGGGGCCACCGGTCACCGGCTGAGCCTCCTGGTCAGACGTATGCCCGGCGAAGCATCGCGGCGGCCGATTCGTCCAGCCGGTCGGCCCAGCGAAGCCGATCGAAGAGCTGCAGCAGGTCGCGCTCGGTGAGATGCAGCCCGCGGACCTCGCCCAGATCGTACGCCAGCCGTCCGCGATGCATGATGAGGATGCGGTCGCCGAGTTGCAGGGCCTGCGCCATGGAATGCGTCACCATCAGCGTGGTGAGCGCGCCCGCCGTGATCACCGCCTGGGTCAGGACGATCACCAGCTCGGCGCTTCGCGGGTCCAGTGCCGCGGTGTGCTCGTCCAGCAGCAGCAGGCGGGGGCGGAGCATCGTCGCCATCAGGACGGTGAGCGCCTGGCGTTGGCCACCCGAGAGCACCCCCATGGGTGTGTCGAGGCGGTCCTCGAGACCCATGCCCAGGCTCGCCACCTGCTCCCGAATCGCACGCCTTCCATCCGATGTCACCGCCAGCCGGAACAAGCGTGCGCCGCCGCGCCGCCCCGCCAAGGCCAGGTTCTCCGCCACACTGAGGTTCGAAGCGGTGCCCATGAAGGGGTTCTGGAAGACTCGCCCGATCAAGGCGGCCCGACGCTGCTCGGGCCACCGGGTCACATCCCGGCCATCCAGGAACACCTTTCCCCTGGTGGCGCGGAGGCTCCCCGCGGCCGCCCCGAGCAGCGTGGACTTGCCCGACCCGTTGGTGCCGAGCACGACCGTGAAGCTTCCGCGGGTCAGCTCCAGGTCCACCCGGTCCAAGGCTCGCACCTCGTCGGGCGTGCTCCGGTGAAAGACGTGGGAGACCCGCTGCAGCCGCAGGACCACCTCAGATCCCACCTTCCACCCCTTCCGTCATGCGCGCTCGTCGCACCCGGCGACCCAGCTGCGGCAGCACCAACACGGCCAGCACCAGGCCCGCGGTGACGAGCTTGAGCGCGTTGGGGCTGAGCCCGGCTCGGATCGCGGCCGCGACGATCAACCGGTAGACCACCGTTCCGGCCACGGCGCCCGCGAGTGATCGTGTCAGCGTGCGGCGGCCGAGGAGAGTTTCCCCCACGAGCAGCATCGCGATGCCCGTGACGACCGCGCCGATGCCCATCTGGATGTTGGCGAAGCCTTCGTATTGGGCGAACAGCGCTCCGGCCATCGCGACGCATCCGTTGGAGAGGGCGAGCCCGGCCACGACCATCCGGTCCACGTCGATGCCGACGGACCTGGCCATCTGCGGGTTGTCCCCGGCCGCGCGCATCGCCATGCCGAGATCGGTCCGGAGGAACAGTCCGAGCGCCAGAGCCAGCGCCCCGGCGAGCAGAGTCATGAGCGCCAGCTCCGCCAGCCTGCTTCCGCTCACGCTGGTCCCGAACAGCGTGACGCTTTCGGGAAGTGCGAGGAATCGGCGCCCGAGACCCTCGGCCGCGGTCATGACCGTCTCGGAGGACGTCAGGGAAACGTTCCCCCCCTGCATCAAGAAGAGGTTGACCGAGTAGAGCGCGGTACTGGTGAGGACTCCCGCCAGCAACGCACTCATCAGCAGGCGGGTATGCAGGAGCCCGGTGACGACTCCCGCTCCGACACCGGCCATCGTCGCTACCACCGTCGCGGGGACCGGCGGCACGTCCAGCACGAGAAGCGCAGCGACGACCGCGGCCCCGAGCGCGAACGAGCCATCCACGGTGAGGTCGAGGATGTCGTACACCCGATAGCTGATGAAGACGCCGAGGGCCAGCGGTGCGAGGAGAAGCCCGATCGTCACCGCCCCGATCAGGAGATTCACGGGCCGGACTCAGCTGAACTGGGTGATGGGTGCGAGCCAGCCGACACCGCGAACGAGAGTGCTCTCGGGCACGGCACCGTCCGGGCGGTCATCCCACAGGAGGTGTACGACATCGAGGAGCTGCTGATTGGCGAAGAGACCGCGAACCAGGTCGTCCAGGTCCACGGTGCGCTGGGGCAGCGGATGATAGGAGAAGACCGCCGCATGAAAGTGGCCGAACAGCCGCTCGGTC
>DATLHD010000207.1:0-7982 GCA_035540075.1 Gemmatimonadales bacterium | reverse complement strand
CGCCCCGGCCGGTCGCACCGCCAGCGTCGAGGCCCATGGCGCCACCCGTCGTGCCAGCACCGTCCGGCTCTGCCCCGAGGCCGGCGGCTCCGGCGGCAGTCCAACGGCAGATGTCGCCGCTACCGCCGGTTGCGCCGCCGTCTGCTACTCCCTCGACCCCACCCCCCTCGTCGCCGGCTCGTCCCGGACCCGCGGCGACTGGACCAGGGGGCCGTCCAGTCAATCCCTTCCTCTCGCAGGACCCCTCCGCCAAGGCCCGGCGGCTCGCCCGCGCGCTGGTTTCCGACATCGTCGTGTACCATCCCGCCAAGCGGCAGGAGGGCATTCGCGACGGGAACCTCAGGGAGCTGTTCGAGGAGGAGATCAAGAAGAGCTGGGAGGAGTACACCGAGCAGGTGGGCCGGGAGGTGGCCGAGTCCACCGGCTACTTCCGCGAGGCCCTGAACGAGATCCTGGCCGGGGGGCGGCAGGTGTTCTAGGCTCCGGCGGCTCCGCCGGCGCGTCGCCCCGCTTATTTTTCATCCATCTCTCACACCCCGAGCGAGGCATGGCCGAACTACTCGACCGATTGACGGAGCTGCAGCACCGCGTCACCGAACTCCGAGACTTTCTTTGACCTTCCCGCCAAGTCCGAGCGCCTGAGCGCGCTGGAAGCGCGACAGGCCGAAGCAGCCTTCTGGGCCAATGCCGAGTCGGCCCGCTCCTCCGTCCAGGAAATCAAGACCCTCAAGGCCTGGGTCACCCCCTACCAGAATCTCACCCAGCGGCTCGAGGGCGCCCTCGAGATGGCGCAGCTGCTCGAGTCCGAGCCCGATCCGGCCATGGAAGGCGAGCTGGTGCGGGAGACCGAGGAGATTGCCGGCGGGGTGGAGGCATTCGAGCTCCAGGCGATGTTGCAGGGCCCCGAGGACCGCCGCGACGCCTTGCTCACGATCCACCCTGGAGCCGGCGGCACCGAATCCCAGGACTGGGCCGAGATGCTGATGCGGATGTACGTGCGCTGGGCGGAACGTCACGGGTTCGAGGTGAGCATTCTCGATCTCCTGCCCGGCGAGGAAGCCGGGATCAAATCGGTCTCGATCGAGATCAAGGGGGAGTACGCCTACGGGTATCTCAAGGCGGAGAAAGGCGTGCACCGGCTGGTGCGCATCTCGCCCTACGACTCCCAGGCCCGGCGGCACACCTCCTTCGCGTCGGTCTTCGTCTATCCCGAGGTGGACGACACCATTGAGATCGATCTCCGGGAGGAGGACATCAGGATGGACGTGTTCCGCGCCTCGGGCGCCGGCGGGCAGCACGTCAACAAGACGTCGTCGGCGGTGCGCCTGACCCATACCCCCACCGGCGTCGTGGTCTCCTGCCAGCAGGAGCGGAGTCAGACGAAGAACCGCGCGACCGCGATGAAGATGTTGCGGGCCGCTTTGTACCAGCGGAAGCTGGAGGAACAGGAGGCGGCGCGCGCGGTGGTCGAGGCCACCAAGACCGACAACTCCTGGGGCAACCAGATCCGCTCCTACGTCTTCCAGCCCTATACCATGGTGAACGACCACCGAACCGAGGTGAAGGTGGGCGACGTACAACGGGTGATGGACGGCGATCTGGACGAGTTCATCCAGGCGTACCTGAAGCGGTTCGGAGGCAAGGCGGCATGAGCGCGGTGGAGGAGCGGTCCTACGTCGAAGAGGCCCGCCGGGAGAATCGGGCCGCTCTCGAGGCGCGCGGGATCCCCGCGTTCGCCTACCGGTTCGAGCGCTCGCACACGGTGGCCCAGGCGCGCGAGCTCTACCGCGAGGAGATGGAGGACCAGGGCCCCGTCGTCGCCGTCGCAGGCCGCATCGTCTCGCTCCGCCGCCAGGGCAAGACCAGCTTCCTGGATCTGGAAGACGGCTCGGCCAAGATCCAGCTCTATCTGCGACGCGACGAGCTGGGTGAGCAGTATGACCTCCTCGACCACCTCGATCTCGACGACCACATCGGTGTGCAGGGGCGAATGTTCCGGACCAAACGGGGAGAGCTGAGTGTCCGGCCGAGTCGGGTCACGCTGCTGGCCAAGTCCCTGCGGCCGTTGCCGCGGGGGAAGACGCAGGGAGACGATGACGGCGCCGTCACCTTCGGCGGCCTCACCGATCCCGAGCTGCGCTACCGGCAGCGCTACGCCGACCTGGCCGTGCATCCCGAGGTGCGCCAGGTGTTCCGGCTCCGCGCGAAGGCGATCGGCTGGATCCGCCGGTACCTGGACGAGCGGGACTTCCTCGAGGTGGAAACCCCGATCCTCCAGCCGCTCTACGGCGGCGCGGCGGCGCGGCCGTTCGTCACCCACCACAACGCGCTCGACATGCCGCTCTATCTCCGGATCGCGGACGAGCTGTACCTCAAGCGGCTGCTGGTGGGTGGGCTGGAACGGGTGTACGAGATCGGCCACGACTTCCGCAACGAGGGAATGGATCGGACCCACAATCCCGAGTTCACCATGCTCGAGGTGTACCAGGCCTACGCCGACTACACCGACATGATGGAGCTCACGGAAGGCATCGTCTCGGGCGTGATCGACCACTGTCTCGGCACCCGTACGATTGAGCGCGCCGGGGTCACGCTGGATTTCACCCCGCCGTTCCGGCGCGTGAGCTTCATCGAGGGGATCCGCGAGCGCTGCGGGCTCGATCTCCGCACGGCTTCGGAAGAGGAGATGCGTCAAGTGCTGCTCCGGGCGGGTGAGCCGGCCGAGTCGGTCCGGGATCTCGGCGGCGGCAAGCTGCAGGACGAAGTGTTCAAGGTCGTGCTCGAGCCTCACCTGGTGCAGCCCACCTTCGTGCTTGACTACCCCAAGCCGCTCTCCCCGCTGGCCAAGGAGCATCGCTCGGATCCGGCGCTCACCGAGCGGTTCGAGCTCTTCGTCATGGGCCGCGAGCTGGCCAATGCATTCAGCGAACTCAATGACCCCGACGATCAGCGGCGCCGCTTCGAGGACCAGGTGCGGCAGCGCGCCGCCGGTGATGAGGAAGCCCATGCGTTCGATGCCGACTACATCCGGGCGCTGGAGTACGGCATGCCCCCGGCGGGCGGCATGGGCCTGGGCATCGATCGACTGATCATGGTGGTCGCGGACCAATCGTCGATCCGGGACGTGATTCTCTATCCCGCGATGCGACCGGAGGAAGGATGAGCCGGGTAGGGGATTCCCTGCGGGAGCTGGGACGGACCTTCCGTGTGCCGACACAGCTGGAATGGCGGATCGCCCGGCGCTACCTGCGGAGCCGCCGCGGCGCCCGCACCGCCTCGCTCAACACAGTGATCTCGACTGGTGGTGTGGCCGTCGGCGTGACCGCACTCATCGTCGTGCTCGGCGTCATGAACGGGCTGCGGAACGACCTCCGCGAGCGCATCCTGGTCGCCAACCCGCACCTCAGGGTGCTCACCTACGGCGCCGGACTTCGCATGGACGACTGGCGCAAGGCGCTCCGGGTCGTCCGGCAGCAGCCCGGGGTGGTGGCCGCCGCGCCGGAGGTGATCAGCCAGGCCGGGATTACCGCGGGCGCGGACTACGGGGAAGGCGTCAACGTGGTGGGCTTCGATCCCGACACGGGCAAGATGTCGGTCACCTCCCTCCCTCGGTCCATCGTGAAGGGGGACCTCTCCTTCAAGACCAGCAAGCCCAACGTGGATGGCGGCGTTCTCCTGGGCGGCCGCCTGGCCGGCCGGCTGGGGGTCTATCCGGGGGACATCGTCACCCTGGTGCCCGTCACCCAGGCCAAGATGAACCCGGCGCTCGGGGTGGCCGTCCCCCGGTTCTGGAAGTTCGAAGTGACCGGCCTCTTCGACACTGGGATGTTCCAGTACGACAATCAATTCGTCGTGCTCTCGCTGGAGGAGGCTCAGCAGTTCACCGGCCTCGGCGCCTCGGTTTCGGGGATCGCCGTCCGGGTGACCGATCCCGACCTCGCGCCCGTCATCGGCGAGGCGCTGGAGAGGCGGCTCGGATATCCCTATCGGGCGCTCGACTGGCAGACCCAGAACGCGAACCTCTTCAGTGCCCTCCAGCTCGAAAAGCTGGCCATGGGACTGATTATTTTCTTCATCATGGTGGTGGCCGCCTTCAACATCGTGGGGACCCTCACCATGGTGGTGACCGACAAGACGAAGGAGATCGGGATCCTCCGCGCCATGGGGCTCACCTCGCCGGCGGTCGCGCGGGTGTTCCTGATCCAGGGCGCGGTCATCGGGATCGTCGGCACCCTGGTCGGGCTGCTCCTCGGGCTCGCCGTCGCCTACGTGGTGGACGCGTCGGGTTGGATTCGCATCAACCCGGCGGTCTATTTCATCGACCACCTCCCGGTGCACGTAGAGCCGCTCGACGTGCTGGTCGTCGTGGGGGCGAGCATCGCGATCGCCGTGCTCGCCACCGTCTACCCCTCGCGGACCGCGGCGGGGCTCACGCCGGTCGAAGCGATCCGCCACGAATGACCGCGATCCTCGAGGCCTCGGGCCTGCGGAAGGTCTATCAGGGCGGCGACGGGCTTCCGATCGACGTGCTGTCGGGGGTGGACCTGGCAGTGAGCCGGGGTGAGTTCGTCGCGATCGTCGGCTCCAGCGGCTCGGGAAAGAGCACGCTGCTCCACCTGCTCGGCGCCCTGGATGTGCCCTCGGCCGGCACGGTGCAGCTCGACGGCCGGCAGTACGGCGACCTGGATTCCGATGCCCTCGCGATGGTGCGGAACCGGAAGATCGGATTCGTGTTCCAGTTCCATCACCTGCTGCGGGAGTTCACGGCGCTGGAGAATGTGATGCTGCCGTTGCTGATCGCCGGGGAGGAAGAGGACAAGGCCCGCTCCCGCGCGGAGGAGCTCCTCGCGGCCGTGGGACTGGCGGGGCGCATGTCGCACCGGCCCGCGGCGCTCTCGGGCGGCGAGCAGCAGCGCGTGGCGGTGGCGCGGGCACTGGCGGCGGACCCGCTGGTGGTCCTGGCGGACGAGCCCTCGGGCAACCTCGATGCGGCCAACAGCGACCGGCTGCACCAGCTCTTCGGTCGGCTGTCGCGGGAGTTCGAGACGGCCCTGGTGGTCGTCACTCACAATCGGAGCCTGGCGGCCCGCGCCGACCGCGTGCTGTCGCTGGAGGGTGGGCAGCTGGTGCCGCTCGCGAGCGTGGAGTCGATGCCCTGATGTCCTGCGATCAGTGTCACGAGCGTGAGGCCGTCATTCACCTCACCCAGATCGTCAACGAACAGGTGACGACCCTGCATCTCTGCGAACGCTGCGCCGCGGAGAAGGGCGTGGAGAGCCCGGGCAGCGTGGCCAAGACCCCGCTCGGCAGCTTCCTCGCCGCCATGGGCAAGGGGCTGCCGGATGCGGAGCCGGTGGCACGCACGGGAGAGAGCTGCACCCGCTGCGGGGCGTCGCTCCAGGACTTCCGGGAGAGCGGAAGGCTCGGCTGCTCCGAGTGCTACCGCTCCTTCGAGGTGCCGCTACGCGACCTGCTCCGCCGGCTCCACGGCTCGACCCATCACGTCGGAGAACGTTACGCCGAGCGGGACGGGTCCGCGCCGGAGGCGCGGCAGACCACGACCGAGCTGCGGGAGCAGCTGCGCCTCGCGGTGGAGACCGAAAACTTCGAGCTGGCGGCCGAGCTGCGCGACCGTCTGCGGGTGCTGGAATGATCGACTTGAGCCTGCTTACCGACGGCGGTGTGGGGTGGCTGGACGCCAGCGGCCCCTCCAGCCACCTCGTGCTCTCGACCCGGATCCGGCTGGCCCGGAACCTGGCTGGACGCGTGTTCCAAGGGCGCAACTCGGAGACCGAGCGCGAGGATATCCTGACCACGGTCGAGCGGGCGGCACGGGAGTCGGTGCTGCTCCGCCACGCGACCAAGTTCCGGCTCGACCGCCTGGACCGCACCGACCGACAGCTGCTCCACGAGCGGCACCTGGTGAGCAAAGAGCTGGCGGGCCTGGACGGCGACGGGCGGGTGCGCTCGGGCGCCTCGGTACTGGTCCAGGACCGGTTCGGGGTCATGCTCAACGAGGAGGACCATCTCCGGATCCAGGGGATGCATTCGGGCTTCGCGCTGGAGGCTGCGTACGCCGAAGTGGATCGGCTGGACTCCGAACTGGGACAACGACTTGCTTTCGCATTTCACCCCGAGTTCGGTTATCTTACCTCCTGCCCGACCAACGTGGGCACCGGGTTGAGAGCCTCGGTGCTCATCCACCTCCCCGGCCTGGTGCTCACCAAGGAAATCTCGAAGGTGTTGCAGGGCCTGGCACAGGTAGGGCTGACCTTCCGCGGCCTGTACGGTGAGGGAAGTGAGGTCGTCGGGAACTTCTTCCAGCTGTCCAACCAGACCACCCTGGGCAGCTCCGAGCACGAGCTTCTGGATCACCTGGGCAAGATGGTCCGCCAGGTGATGGATTACGAGGAGCAGGCGCGGCAGGTTCTCCTGCGCGACGCTCCCGCGATCATCGAGGACAAGGTCTGGCGAGCGTACGGCCTCCTCCGCTACGCCCGGTCGCTCTCGTTCGAGGAGGCGATGAACCTGCTGAGCGGCGTACGGCTGGGCGTCGGCGTCAGTCTGATTCCCGATGTCGGCATGTACACTCTCAACAAGCTGCTGGTCTACACCCAGCCGGCCCACTTGGCCGTGGCGGAGGGAGTGGCGCCGACCGAATCCGACCTGCCGATTCGGCGGGCACGGTTCGTGCGCAAGGTGTTGGAATCCGAGGTGGGGCGCCGCGGATGAGCCGCGGCGACGGCCTTCGGGAGTGAGCTACGTGGGGCACCGCGATGAACGGCTACAACTTTACTGATCGGGTCCGCAAGGTCCTGCAGATGGCGCGGGAAGAGGCGGCGCGTCTGCATCACGAATACGTCGGGACCGAGCACATCCTGCTCGGCCTCATCCGCGAGGGTGAGGGCGTCGCCGCCGCGGTCCTTACGAATCTCAACGTCGACCTCGAGGATATCCAGCAGAAGATCGAGGAGACGGTCAAGAAGGGGAAGGCGGCCGCGGCCGCCGGTCCCGACCTGCCGTACACCTCGCGGGCGAAGAAGGTGCTCGAGCTGGCCATGACCGAGGCGCGCGAGCTCAATCACTCCTACGTCGGCACCGAGCACCTCCTGCTCGGGTTGCTGCGCGAGGAGAAGGGCATCGCCGCGCAGGTGCTCACCGACGCCGGCGTCAACCTGGAGCAGTCCCGGGCCGAAACCCTCCGGCTCCTCGGCAGCGATATGCCGCAGGCCTCCGCCGGCAGCAGCGGCGGGCAGCCCAGCGCGGCGCCGAAGTCGGAGAAGAAGTCGAAGACGCCCGCGCTCGACCACTTCTGCCGCGATCTCACCCAGCTCGCCGCCGAGGGCCAGCTCGATCCCACGATCGGGCGCGCCAAGGAGATCGAGCGGGTCATGGAAATCCTCGCCCGCCGGAAGAAGAACAACCCGGTGCTGATCGGCGAGCCGGGCGTGGGCAAGACGGCGATCGTCGAGGGTCTCGCGCTCCTGATCGCGAACGGGCTCTGTCCCGACGTGCTGCGCGATCACCGCGTCCTCTCGCTCGACATGGCCGCCGTCATCGCCGGCACCAAGTACCGGGGCCAGTTCGAGGAGCGGCTCAAGGCGGTGATGAACGAGATCGCCCAGAACAAGCAGATCATCCTGTTCATCGACGAGCTGCACACGCTGGTGGGCGCGGGCGCGGCCGAAGGCGCGATCGACGCGTCCAACATGCTGAAGCCCGCGTTGGCGCGCGGCGAGCGTCTCGTCGGGGATGCTGATCCGGTGGTGGTCCTCGTACTTCTTCCGGAGGCCCTTGAGGATCTCGACCGTCTCCGGCACCGTGGGCGGCTCGACCACCACGGTCTGGAACCGCCGTTCCAGCGCGCCGTCCTTCTCGATGTACTTCCGGTACTCGTTCAGGGTCGAGGCGCCCACGCACTGCAGCTCGCCGCGCGCCAACGCGGGCTTCAGCATGTTGGACGCGTCGATCGCGCCTTCGGC
>DATLHD010000206.1:0-6860 GCA_035540075.1 Gemmatimonadales bacterium | reverse complement strand
AGGGTGACCTGGTAGACTCGCGCGGTCGGTCCCTCCTTGACCAGGCGCCGGTTTGCGTCATCGGGTAGTGCCGGGGCTTCCGGTCCCGACCGCGCCAGCCATTCGGCCACCACGTAGTGCAATGGCAGGGTGTCCGTATTCACGACTCGATGAGTGTACGGCAGCGCCTGCGACCAGTTGTCGAAGACGTAGGGGGTCGCTCTCGGCAATGCGACCGCGCCGACCGGCGAGCCCGGACCCTGGATCCGGATTCGGGCGTCCTGGATGGCTATCCCCACCATGGGGTCGGCGTGAATGTGGTATGCCGTCGTATCCCCGGGACCAATGCGCACGTCCAGCACCCGAGCCAAGGCATTCTGGAATACCAGTCGGTGCCTCGGTTCTCGATACACCGGCACTGCACGGGGCGCAGGCGTGTCGGATGCCGCCTGCCGAGGAGCCTGGCTACACGCCAGCACCGCGACCAGGGCGAGGGCGACTGTCGCCGTGCGCCGCCGCCATAGCGCCAACGCTCCTCCGACCACTGCCAGGATTGCGATCACTAGATTCGCCCGGGGGACCGGCATCCCCAGGGCCCACAGGGCGGCCCGCAACCCGCCGAGGGCGAGGGAAGCCGCCAGTCCCACCTGGATCATGCGCCCCCGACCCCGAGCCGGTCGGTGCCAGTGCAGCATCAGGAGTCCGACACTCGCCGCCAGGAGGAGCGTCGCCTCAGCCCGGACGACCCACACCATGCTCCAGCCGGTGGCGAGCCGTATCCCGCCGTCGAGGAGGCCGACCGCCAGAAGTACCGCGCTCCACAACCAGCCCCAGTGCATTAGGTGCCCCTCAAGGGCTCGCCGAAGGCGAGCACCACTCCGTTGCAGTCTCGAACCACCAGCTCGCGCTGTCCGTAGATCCGGTCTTCCGGTCCGTCCATGTCGGCGCCGCGAGCGCGCAGCTCCGCCACCAGCGCATCCAGCCCGCTCACCCGGAGTTAGACATCGTACTCATCCGAGCCTCGATCGGTTCGGATCGGCGATGAAGCCGTCGAGCGTGGCGGCCGTGTAGTACTGCATCCTGCCGGAGGTCATGTCAGCCACAGGAGCCGATCGCGCTTCGCGTCATGCCTGCACTATAGCGATCCAGCCGCTCGATCATGGCTGCATGGGGCGCATGGTACGGAGGAACCGGGAGAGAGACCCGAGAAATGTGCAGCGGCGGGGCGGGTTGGTCGAGTACCGGCGAGACTACCCTGGCATCGATCGAATGGGTGTGGCCGGCGACGTGGAGAGCCCCTGCGACGCGAGACCAGGGGTCCCCACGCTGCCGACCGACGCTCGACTATTGCTTCTGGCCGACTACCGAGCAGCGATACACCTCATCCGTCTCCACGATGGTGATCTCCGGGTTTGGACCCGCCGCCGCCGCGAGAACCTCGTCTTCGGAGGTGAACTGGTGCGGGGTGACGCCCGGGTTGAAGACGATAAGGTTCTGATGCCAGAGGGGATTGAACCCCTCGTCCCCCCCGGGGATGGCATCGATCACGGGAAGGAAGTCCTGCTCGTCGTCCAGATCGTTGGTCGCGAAGATCTCGTTGAGATTCCCGTTGTGCGCGATGGTCGACGCCGACGCATTCAGCGGCATCTCCTTCATGTTGACGGTGAACACGTCTCCCTCGTAGAACGCCGGCATCTGGTTTCCGGCGCCATTGGTGCTGACGGCGGCCGTGGCATTGGTGCCGGACAGGTCCGTCCTCGGAGCCGTGGTGTCGGACTGGCAGGCGGTCCAGAGGACCGACAAGGCCATCAGGACGGCCCCGCCGGGGGCCGACTTCCAAGCGCTGCGCATATCGCTATTCCCTTCGGTGATGGAGTGAGTGTTCCGCTTCAGCCGTCATTGCACGACGATCGTGCCGCTCATCGCCTGGCCATGCACCGCGCAGTCGTACTCGTAGGTCCCGGGGGTCGTGAAGGTCACGCTGTAGGTCATGCCCGAGCCGGTCAGGATGTCGCTGCTGGCGAAAGAGGTCGTGCCTTCGGATTCGACGCTGTGAGACGTCGAGCCGGTATTGCTCCACGTCCAGGTCACCGCCGTCCCGGCGGGGACCGTGTCCACGGCCGGGTTCGAGGTGCCGTTGTGTCCGCTTTGGAAGAAGTCGTTGCCGACCGTCACGGTGCCGACGTCGCCGCCGCCGTTGCCGTTACCGGGTGCGGTGCTGCTGTCGGAGCAGGCGAGGGTCACGCCCATGAGGGCGGCGAGCAGCCAGCTTGTGCGGAAGCGCATTCGGGATTCCTCGATCCGTGTCTTCTAGGGAGACGGCGCGGACTCGAGGAGTATTCCCGCTCACATGCGCATGGCGGCGAGCTCGGCGGGGGTGAATTCACCCACGAGGAAGGAACCGTTGTCGCGACCCGGCCAGCCCACCGCGTGGACCTTCCCATCGCCCGCGGCATAGAGGCCGGAAGTCGCGATCGCCTGGCGTACCCGCGCTGGCCGGAAGAACACGTGTTCCGGCACGATGTATTGCACGACCAGGCGATCATGGCAGCGGTAGGCGAGCACCGCGGCGGGGACGTTGTCGATCGTCGCCGTCCATGCCCCGATCAGCCGCATGTGCGGAGCAGTGAGGGCGGGAACCGAGAAGGGCACCTGGGACTCGACCGAGGCCAGCTCCGGTCCCTGCGGCAATGCCGCGCGGGCGACTTGTTGGAAATCGCGCAGCGCCGCGTGGGCGATGGGTTCGGGAACGCTGTCGACCGAGACGGGGACGAGGGGGCCCATGGTCATGCCTCCCATGCCCTGGCCGGCCGGGCGCCAGGGACCCAGGGCCCACAGGGCGGCGACGCTCGCCGCCATCAGCCAGCCGCTCCAGATCACGAGGTGCCGGAGCACCCAACGACTAGTGGCGACGGGCGCGGACGACGGCAGTTGCTCCGGTGCCTCGCGCGTCAGCCGGTCCACGTGCGCCTTGAGGAGGCTTAGCGACTCCGACGACTCCAGGACGTACGCCTCGGCACGCAGCCGGTGCTTCAGCGCGGATTGCACCTGGAGTTCCTGGATGCACTGGGCGCACTCCTCCAGATGGGTTTCCAGCTCGTGCCGGACTTCGGGCGGGAGTTCGTCGTCGGCGTAGGCCCCGAGGAGTGCTACCAGGTGCTCGTGTCGGCGAGCCAGCGGAGTCCGCTCGGGTGAGTCGCTCATGCGCGCCTCACGTGCAGCTGAGGAGTCGAGGTTGCGGGGAACGGTGCGAGGTCCGACAGGCTCTCGTTCATGAGAATGAGTGCCGCCAGCAGCTTGCGACCCCGGTAAATGCGGCTCATCACCGTCCCGGGCGGCACGCCGGTCAGGTTCGCGATGTCCGCGTAGCGGAAGCCCTCCAGATCATGAAGCTCGATGGCCAGCGCGAACTCCTCCGGCAGCATCCGGAGCAGCTCGTGGATCCGCTCGGTGGATGCCAAAGCGATGAGATTCTCCAGCGGGCTGGCGCCCTGGTCGTGCAGCGCGTCCCCTGCGGATTCCAGCGCGAGTGTCGGTGCGAGCTGCTCGCGCCTGGCGCGCTTCTCGAAATGGTCGCTCAGCGAAGAGCGCAGGATGCGATAGAGCCAGGGCAAGACCAGGGCGTCGTCCCGCAGGTCGGCGAACGCCAGCCAGGCGCGGGTGCAGGCCTCCTGCACCACGTCCTCCGCGTCGGCGGGGTTGCGGAGCCGCCGACCCGCGAAGCGCAGCAGCCGCTCGAGGTGCGGCTGCACCAGCGTCTGAAAGCGTGCCTGGGATGCCTGCATAGCTCAAGATACTGACGGCGTCAGTGCGGGGAATATTCCCGGCCGCCTGGCCGAAGTGGCCGCCTAACAGATGCAGAACGGCGGCAGGGCGCGCATATCAGGCGTGAGGGCCGGCGAGCAGCCGCTCGAACCGCGGATGGGTCCGCACCGGCTCGAATGCCGGATCGAGGCGCAGCCATCCCGGGGACAGATAGAAAGGTATGCGGAGCAGCGGCTCGAGCTGCTCGAGCGCCCGGTCGGGCTCGCCGCTCAGCAGGTAGATCCTGACCAGCTGGAGCTGGACGTAGGGTCCCAGGAAGCCGTCGCGCTCGACCGGGAGCGCTTCGACTGCGCGCCGGCCCTCCTCGATCGCCTCCGCCTTCCGTCCCAGGAAGGCCAGCGCCAGCCCGAGCAGTGCGTGACGCTGTCCGTCGTCGGGCGCGGCCCGGCTCTGCGCTTCCAGCGTGGAGCGCGCCGAATCGGCGTAGGCGGCGGCGCGGTGCCGGTCGCCGCGGAGCTGGTAGACCTCGCTCCGCACGATCCCCCATACGCCGCGGTCGTCGTCGAACGCGCTCGGCGGCAGCTCCAGCACCCGCTTTTGCTGCGCGTCGTCCAGCACCCAGTAGAGGTCCTGGTATGTGGCCAGGAAGGTGAAGAGCGTCGTGGCGTCGATCCGGCCCGCGGCAGCGCGGACCGCGGCGCGCGCGTCGGGGAGATCGCCTCGCGCCACGGCCACCATCACCTTGACCAGCACCATCTGCGGGTTGGTGGGCGCCAGCGCGATCGCCCGGTCCACGGCCGAGTCGGCGGCATCGTACCGTCGGAGGAAGAGGTCCACCGTGGCCACCCGGCGCGCCACGGTAGGCGAGCGAGGATCGAGCCGGAGGGCGCGGTCGAGCCGCAGGGCGATGGCGTCCCAGCGCTGCAGCCTCCCCCCGGCCGTCGCCGCCGCGCTCAGCAGCTCCACGTCGTCGGGCGCGAGGCGCAGCCCGCGCTCGTACTCCTCCATCGCGCGGTCGTTCTGGATCGGGTTGACGCTGCTGTAGAAGTCGCCGGCCGCGAGGTAGACCAGCGGATCGTCGGGGCGGAGCGCGCGCGCCCGCTCGAGCGCCGTCCGCGCCGCATCGGCCAGCGCTTGGTCGGGCACGCCGTTGGAGTAGAGCGAAGTGCGGGCTCGCGAGAGCTGGCTCCACGCCTGCGCGAAGGTCGAGTCGAGCGACACCGCACGCTGGAAGAAGCCGATCGCCCGCCGCAGGCCGGCCTGGTCGGCCTTCATCTCCTGCGCGGCCGCTTCGCCCTTCAGGAACTCGTCGTACGCCGCCAGGTTCTCGGTGGGCTTCGCCGTCAGCTCGCGGCGGGCGCTGTCGCCCAGCACCACGCCGAGCGCGATGGCCACCTTGCCGGCGATGTCCGCCTGGACGGCGAACACGTCGGTGAGCGCGGCGTCGATCGGCTGCTGCCAGCGCGTCGTCGGCGGCGCGCGGGGGGCGAAGCGGATCAGCTCGGGGTTCACCCGCACCCGGCTCATCCCCTCCGGCCGCCGCTGCCATCGGATCTTTCCGATCAGGAGGTAGTCCACGCCCAGCTCCCGGGCGACCTCCGACAGCCCCCGCGTGCTGCCGCGATAGTCGTTCGAGCTGAGGCTGGCGACCACCTCCAGCCCGGGCACCGCGGCCAGCTTGCCACGGATCTCGTCGGTCACGCCGTCGGCGAAATACGCGTCGGCCGAGTCGCCGAGGTTCTCGAACGGGAGCACGGCGAGGCGGCGTGACTCCACCGGCGGCTCGCTCCGCATGGTCCAGCGCCAGACGAGCACTCCCAGCAGCAGCACGACGGCCAACGCGGCGACGCGCGCGCCGAAGGGTCGGCGGCGAGGTACGGTGGGTGCGGCCGAAGGGAGAGCCTCGATGGTTGGAGGCGCCCCGCTCGGAGCCACCGCCGCCTGCGCCGGCGGCGTCTCCGCGGGAGGAGCCGCCACCTCTCCCCGGCGGATCCGCTCCCCGAGCGCCGCGACCTCCGCGTCCGGCGGCAGCTCCAGCTGCTGCTGCCGGATCTGCTGCACGATCTCCGCGTGGCGGAGCGCTCCCGGCGCATCACCCGCGACCGCCAGCGCCCGCATCAGTCCCTGCGCGGCACGGGCATCGGTCGGGAGCGGGTGGTGAGATCGCAGACCACCGTCGGCGCCGTGAGCGTCGCGCGGATCGCGGCGAGCAGCCGCTGCACCTCGGGCACCGAGAGGTAGGGCAGGACGCCCTCGAGCACGACGATCGGCCGATCGAAAAGCCGAAACGGCGCCAGGGCAGCGTCGAGCGGCTCGCGGTCGAACTCGATGGCCACTCTGGTGAGGAGGTTGGGCGACTCTCGAGCCGGCAGCTGCGCTTCCTTGAGGGCGATGATGCTCGGTTCGTCCAGCTCGACCCATCGTCCGCCGGGCAGGCGAAACGCCCGCGTATCGAAGCCGGCACCGATGATCACCACTCCGACGTCGGGACGCGCCTGGATGGCCGCCCGGAGCCGGTCGTCGATCATGCGATGGCGCACGACATTGGAAGCGTTCGGCGGGCCCAGGTCGCGGAAGGGCTCGAACAGCGCCCAGGCCTCGGCGGTCATGAACCGGTGGGCGATGTGGTCGCCGCACGCGGGGCGCGAGGTTCCCGCGTCCAGGGCGCGCACAGCACAGCAGTAATAGGCGGTCTTCGAGACCGGCTTCATCAGGGGGTTCCGACCAGCTTCGTCAGCTCCTGTCGTACCGAGTCGACCGACGGGCGCACCGATGGCTCGGGATCCGAACGCAGGGCGAGGTAGTGCCGGTAGGCTCGGACCGCGCCCGCGCTGTCCCCTGTCAGCGCGGCGAGCCGCCCCTCCTCGCGCAGGTGCGGCGCCAGGTAGTCGCTCAGGTGATAGGAGTACGACCGCCGCCGGACCGCGGTCAGCGCCGCCCGCAGGTCGCCCTGGCGCTCACGCAGCCGCGCCAGGTCCAGGTTGGCGAAGTCCTCGAACGCGACCGGGCTGATCCCGATGGTGGACCGGACGTACGCCGGGCTGAGCGTGAACGCCACGGCGGGGCCGTTGCGTTGTCCGCCCGGCCCGCTCCGGATGAGCGCATCCAGCCGGTCC
>DATLHD010000205.1:0-10007 GCA_035540075.1 Gemmatimonadales bacterium | reverse complement strand
GTGCTGGAAAGCGCGGGAGGGGAGGGGGAACAGGGGCGGAGGTATCTGCTTGGTGCTGTATTGCTTGCAGAGACCCCGCGGGAAGCGTCCCCGCCCGTCGAGAGGGATGCGGGTGCAAGAGGTGGGCCGAGTGGTGCAACGACGTTGTGCGCAATTTCTTGCACGGTCGGGCCGCCTATCGCCACGCAGCAGCCGATATCATCCCCGACTGATTTACCACCGGAATGCGAGAGGCGCCAACCAGAAAACTCGATGGCGGGGAGGATTTTCCGCGGGAGTGAATCGGACGAACTAAACGAGGCCGAGCTGTCGCCCGATCTTGGCGAAGGCGGCGAGCGCTTGGTCGAGATCGTCCCTGGTGTGCGCGGCGGAGATCTGGCAACGCACGCGGGCCTGCCCCTGCGGCACTACCGGGTAACCGAAGCCGGTCACGAAGACCCCTTCGGACAGGAGCAGGTCGCTCATCCGGATGGCGGCCGAGGTCTCCCCGAGGATGACGGGAATGATCGGAGTCTCACCGGGCAGCGGCTTGAAGCCCAGCTCCAGGAGACGCTCGCGGAAGTAGCTGGCATGCTCGCGAAGGCGGGTTACCCGCTCGGGGTGCGCCTCCAGGTACTCGATGCTTGCGAGCGAGCTCGCCGCTACGGTGGGTGGCAGCGCGTTGGAGAAGAGCTGCGGTCGCGCCCGTTGCGTGAGATAGTCGCACACGGCGGCCGAGGCGCCGGCGAACCCGCCGGCGGCGCCGCCGAGCGCCTTGCCCAGCGTGGAGGTGATGATGTCCACGTCGCCCACGACCCCGTGGTGCTCCGCCGTGCCTCGCCCGGTGGCCCCGAGCACGCCGGTCCCGTGCGAGTCGTCCACCATCAGCACCGCGTGGTGCTTGCGGCAGACCTCCAGCAGGTCGGGGAGCCTCGCGATCGAGCCCTCCATCGAGAACACGCCATCGGTGATCACCAGCCGCACCCGGCGGTCGCGCGCCGCGGTCAGCTTCGATTCCAGGTCGGCAAGATCGGAGTGTTTGTAAACCGCCGTTTGGCACTTGGTGATCGCCTTGGCCAGCCGGACACCGTCGATGATGGAGGCATGGTTCAGCTGATCGCTGATGACGATGTCGTCCTCGCCCAGGAGCGTGGCGGGCACGGCCTCGTTGGCGTTCCAGGCGCTGACGAACGAGAGCGAGGCCGGCGTTCCCACCAGCCGGGCACACGCGCTCTCCAGCGCGCGATGCACGGTGAAGGTGCCGCAGATGAAGCGCACCGACGCCGTACCCGCGCCCCAGCGGTCGAGCGCGGTCTTGCCCGCATCGATCACCTCCGGCTGCGCGCTCAAGCCCAGGTAGTTGTTGGAGGAGAGGATGATGACTTCACCCCGGCCCTCCATCTTCACCCGCGGCCCCTGGGGACTGTCGAGGAAGTTGAGGCGCTTGTAGACCCCGTCCCGGATGAACTGCTCCAGCTCGGCCTCGAGACGGCGCTCGAGCGTGTTGGTCACGCCGCCACCTCCAGGATCACCTTGCCGGCCTGTCCGGTCTTGATGACCTGGATCGCGTCGGCGATGCACTCGAGGGGGAAGCGGTGGGTGATGACCGGGCGGGGGTCCAGCTGGCCGGCACGGAGGAATCGCCGCATCTGGTGCCAGGTCTCGTACATCTTGCGGCCGGTGACGCCATAGAGGGTGAGTCCCTTGAAGATGACGTCGCGAGCGAAGTCGGTGACCGTGGTCCGGCTGGGCGTGCCCAGAAGGTTCACCCGGCCGCCGAGCCGCGCGGCCGAGAACGCCGTGGCGTGGCCGTCCGGGTGGCCGCTCATCTCGCAGACCAGGTCCACGCCGTCCCCACCGGTGAGCTCGCGGATTCTGCCGAGGACGTCATCATGGGCAGGGTCGAGGGTCACGTGGGCACCCATGGATCGCGCCAGCTCGAGCCGGCGCGGGTTGTAGTCGCTCCCGATCACGAGCGAGGCGCCCGCGGCGCGCGCCACCCCGACCGCGAAGCACCCGATGGGGCCGCAGCCGAGTACGAAGACGCTGCTTCCCGGCACCTGGGCCTCCAGCACGGTGTGGACCGCGTTGCCCATGGGGTCCATGATGGCGCCGATCTCGGTGGGGATGCCGTCGAGCTTCATCACGTTGGAGGCGGGCATCGCGATGTAGTCGGCGAAAGCGCCGTCGCGGTCCACTCCGATGATCGAGGTCCGCTGGCAGAGATGGGCGTCACCCAGGCGGCACTGGAGGCAGTGGCCGCAGACGATATGGCCTTCCGCCGTCACCAGGTCGCCCATGGCGAGCAGCTCCGCGGATGCCGCCTCGCGGCCCAGCTCCACGATCTCGCCCGCGAACTCGTGGCCCACGACGACGGGGGGCTTGAGCCGGTTGCTGGCCCAGCTGTCCCACTCCCAGATGTGAAGATCGGTGCCGCAGACGCCGGCGTGGTGGACGCGGATCAGCACATCGGTGGGCCCGCAGACGGGCCTGGGAACCTCGCGCAGCACCATCCCCGGGCCGGGGCCTGCCTTCACCAGAGCGCGCATGCCAATCCAGGAAGAAGTCGGGCGGAATATAGCGTTGTCACCCTGAACGAAGTGAAGGGGACCATGGTGAGCATGGCCCCCTTCGCTGCGCTCAGGGTGACACGAGCTTCAGGGCGCGACGGCCTTACGCACCCGAGAGGCGAACTCGCGCGGGCTGGCCGGCTCGATCCGCACCGCGCTGATCTTGAACGCGGCGATCCGGGCGTAGGGATCGAGCTGCGGATTGGTCAGCAGATTGGCCGCCGCCTCCCGGAAGTGCATCGGCATGAACACCTGGCCCGGCGCCTGGCGGTCGGACAGCCGGACCCCGATCAGGACGACGCCCCGCCGCGAGGTGACCCGCACCGTGTCCCCTTCGCCGACGCCGAGGTCGATCGCGTCGCTCGGGTGCATCTCGATGATCGGCACCGGCTCGCGGGCGTCCAGTCCCTCGGCGCGCCGGGACATCGTGCCGGTGTGCCAGTGGTACATCTGGCGCCCGGTGTTGAGGATGAAGGGGTACTCGTCGCTCGGCAGCTCGTCCGGCTTGAGGAATTCGACGGGTATGAAGCGGGCCCGGCCGTCCGGAGTGGGGAAGCGGTCCTGGAACAGGAACGGCGTGCCCTCCGAGTCCGGGGTGAGGACCGGATATTGGATCGAGCGCCGCCGCTGCAGCATCTCGTAGCTCACGCCCCGCCAGCTCGGCGTGACGGTCGCGATCTCCCGCATCACGTCGTCGGGCCCGCGATAGTCGGTGGGGAGGCCGAGCCGGTTGCTCAGGTCGATCAGGATGTCGAGGTCGCGGCGCGCCTCGCCCGGCGGCTGGAGCGCGGCCTCGGTGAGCTGAATGTGGCGATCGGTGTTGACGTAGGTGCCGGACTTCTCCGCGAAGGACGAGCCGGGCAGGACCACGTCGGCCCAGCGGGCGGTCTCGGTGAGAAAGAGATCGTGCACCGCGAGGAACTCGAGCCCGCGCACCCAGTGCTCGGCGTGGGAGATGTTGGGGTCCGAGAGCACCGGGTTCTCGCCCATGACGTACAGGCCGCGGATGGGGCTCCCGTCCTGCACCATCTCCGTCACCATCATCCCGTGCTTGAGCGAGAGCGACTCCTCCGGCACCCGCCACGCGCGCGCGAACTCCGCCCGCACGGCCGGGTCGGTGACCGGCCGGTAGTCGGTGTAGGCGAACGGGATCGAGCCCATGTCGCTGGCGCCCTGCACGTTATTCTGGCCCCGGATGGGGATCATCGCCGCGCCCCAGCGGCCGATCATCCCGCAGGCGAGCATGTAGTTGAGCAGGCTGGCGACGATGTCGGTGCCGGTGTTGTGCTGGGTCAGCCCCATCGCCCACAGGGTCGAGGTGCGCGGTCCGCGGGCGTACATCTCGGCGGCGGCGCGCACGGTCGCCGCGGGAATGCCGGTGATCTTGGCGACCTTCTCCGGGGTGTAGGCGGCGACTGCCTCCCTCACCTTCTCGAAGTCGTGAGTCCGCTTCTCGATGAAGTCGCGGTCCACCAGGCCGGCGGCGATGACGTGGTTCAGCATCCCGTTGTAGAGCGCCACGTCGGTGCCCGGCAACATCTGGAGATGAATGTCCGCCAGCTCGGCCAGCTCGGTGCGGCGGACGTCGGCCACGATCAGCCGGGCGCCCTTGGAGACGGCGCGCTTGATCAGGGCGCCGAAGACCGGGTGGGTCTCGGTGGTGTTCGCGCCGGAGATGAAGATGACGTCGCACGCCTCCTCGATCTCGCGCATGGAGCCGGAGGCCGCCGAGGTGGAGAGCGCGCGGCTCATCGCCGCGACCGAGCTCGAGTGGCAGAGGCGGGTGCAGTGGTCCACGCTGTTGGTGCCGAACCCGGCCCGGACCATCCGCATGAAGACGTAATTGTCCTCGTTGCTGCACTTGGCGGAGGAGAGGGCCGCGAGAGCGCCGGAGCCGTGGGTGGTGCGGATCCGCCTGAGCTCCTGCGCCGCGAGGCTCAGGGCCTCGTCCCAGGTGGCCTCGCGGAAGGCACTGTACCAGGCCGGCGGCGTCGCCACGCGATTGCGCACGTCGTCTTCGTCGCCGTTCTTGATGCCGGTGAGCGGGGGCTTACCCACGCTGCGCTGGGGCGGGCGGGGCTTGCGGCGGGTGCCCATCTCCTCGATCAGCTGCCACGGCCCCTCGCGGTGCCGGGGCCACTCGCCGGTCCACACCCACTTCTCGCCGTCGTGCATCCACCCCTTCCGGATCAGCGGCGTCATCAGCCGATCCCGGTGCATCGGGAAGTCGTACCCGAAGCGGCCCTTCACGCAGGTCGAGCCCTGATTGGGGGTGGCCTCCTCGATGCTGGGCGAGGTCACCCGCATGATCTCGATGCCCTTTACCTGCAGATCGATCTGGCAGCCCACGCCGCAGTACGGGCAGACCGAGCGCGCCACCTTGTCCGGCGTGCGGACCGTCTCGGAGCCGAACCGTTGCTTGGGGATGAACTCGAAGATCGCGCCCGTCGGGCAGACGCGAACGCACTCGCCGCACCAGGTGCAGCCCGCGTGGTCGGGGTCGCCGTCGCCGCCGACGATGATCTGCGCGTGCTCGCCCCGCATGGCGACATCGAGCACCCCCACCTCCTGGATGTCCTCGCAGGCCCGCACGCAGCGGGTGCAGAGGATACAGGTGCTCATGTCGTGCTGGATCATGACGTCACCGGGGCGCTCGTCGCCGGTGCGGAGCGGAAGCTCGTGGTGGTCGCGGACCGGGACGTCGTACTGGGTGACGTAGCGCTCGAACTCGTTGCGGGGCCGGCTGCGTCCCCCGTTCTGCAGGTGCTCTCCCGGGTAGCGCTCCAGCAGGAGGCCGAGCACCGACCGGCGATTCTCCACGGCGGCCTTGGACTCCGTCTCGACCACCATCCCTTCGATCGCCGGGGCGGCGCAGGCCGGGAGGAGCTTCCCCTGGCCCTGGACCGACACCAGGCAGATCCGACAGTTACCGACGATGGGGAGCTTGGGGTACCAGCAGAGCGTGGGGATGTCGATGCCCGATGCGCGGGCGGCCTCGAGGATGGTGGCCCCGGGCTCGAAAGCGATGTCGTTGCCGTTGATGTTGATCTTGGCCATTGCGCACCGGTGGTCGGCGGAAGTGTGGTATCAACGTGAGTCTAGACCCCTCCCAAGAGCCGAGCAAGGGTGCCCGCTCCGCAAGCAAAACGCCTCCGGGCGGGGGCCGGAGGCGTTCGACGAGCGCGAGGGAAGTGGGCTAGGCGGCGTGCTCGGTCGGGACCCGCTGGTGCCAGTGGTCCACCGAGGTCTCCTCGTCGGCGGCCCAGAGGTAGGCCCAGAAACGGACCGGCTTGCGGGACGGCCCCCCGGTCTTGATCACGATGCCGAGCGGGGTGGCGGATGCGGCGGCGGAACTGCTCACGGGACGATCCTCGCTGCATGAGGGAGCCACGACTGCACGGCCAGTCGGAAGGCACGCCCCATGCCCCCGGCAAGCTGTCATCTAAGTTATTGATTTCAAGGAGCTTAGTGCGATGTGCCGGGGCCCTGGGAAGTGTCAGATAGACGCGGCCAGCGGCGGGGCCGCCGCGTCCGGGGGACACGTGGGCTTGGCCAGCAGCAGCCCCTCGGGCCTGCGGTGGTGGGTGGCGGAGCGCTTGCGGCGCAGCGGCTCCTCCTCGACGGTCCAGCCATCGTACATCCCGCGGATCGCGTCGGGCGAGAGTGCCCGGCTCCCGCCGAGAATGACGTGCACCCCGCCGGGCCGGCTTCGCCGCTGGAGATCGGCGATCAGCGCCGATCGAACCTGAGACTTGCAGCTGGCGAGGGTGTTGGGGTCCAGAACCACCATGTCCACCTGCTCGAGCGTTTCGAGGACGCAGTAACACGACCCCACCGGGGCGACGAGTCCATAGAACAGGCTCGCGAGCGCCTCCGCCGCCATCCGCGACTCCACCCGTTCGACGCACCCCACGTCCGCGGCCACGAAGGTGACCTCCGCGTCGTGCGCGGCGAGGAGATAGGTGGCCGGCTCGGCGCCCGGGCCTATCACGAGTGCGACGTCGTTCGGCTCGATCCGCGGGAGGAGCCGCGCGAGCGCGCACCCTCCGTCCAGGCCCCAGTGATTCGGCGTGCGCTGTGCCTCGCGCAGCTTGCGGAACTGGACCCGCCAGCGCCCGTAAGGCCGGAGCGCGAGCCGCTTCATGATGAGCCGGTCCACCGTCTCCAGCATCAGCACTTCGGTCAGCACGAACTGTCCTTCGCTCGTGGTCTGGAGCTCGGAGGCTGCCTCGTCGCCCAGACGCATGAGCTCCTCCCGCCCGATCGAGTTCTTGAAGCCCTCGATGCGCTGGAGGATGTACTCGTGATAGTGCTGCTTGTCGGAATAGGTAGAACGGCGCCGCCGCTGAGTGCCACGGACCTCGGTGGCGCTCAGCATGCGAACCTGCTCGGCGGAAGGCCGCGCGCACGCGAGCGGCCGGTCACGAGGTTCACTACGGACTTTTGGGAATGGGCTCCGGATGAACAGCGGTCCCACGAAGACCGCTGTTAATGACGATGGTGCAAATTCATACATCACCCCATCCGGGTCAAGCGGCGAGCTTACTCGGCCTCGAGGAGCGCGCCTTTGAGATACCCCGTTTCCGGTATGGTCAGGACCTCCGGATGGTCCTCGCCGGCGCCGAGGATGCGGCGAACGCGGACGCGGCGGCCGCTGTCGCCCGCCGCCTGCGCCAGCATGCCGAGGAACTCGGGAAGGTGCACGTGGAAGGAGCAGGAGGCGGTGAGCAGGGTGCCCCCCGGCGCCAGGCATCGCATCGCGCGGAGGTTGATCTCACGGTAGCCGCGGATCGCGTCCGGGACCGAGGCGCGGGTCTTCGCGAAGGCAGGGGGGTCCAGGACGATCGTGTCGAATCGCTCGTGGGCACGGGCCATGGTCCGAAGCTCCTCGAAGGCGTCCGCCTCGCGCCACTCGATGTTCTCCAGCTCGTTGAGCGCCGCGTTGGCCCGCGCCCGCTCGAGCGCGCCGGGACTGGAGTCCAGGGCGATCACCGACCCCGCGCGGTCGGCCAGGTGGAGGGCGAAGGAACCGTGGTAGGCGAAGCAGTCGAGCGCACGACCACCGGGTCGCGTCACCGACGCGGCGAGGATCCGGTTCGGCCGCTGATCGAGGAAGGCGCCGGTCTTCTGACCGTCCCATGGCGCCGCAAAGTACCGGACCGCGCCTTCGCGGACCTCGATCTGGCGTGGCACCGAGCCGACGACCGGCTCGATAGCGTCGGGGAGCCGCTCGCGACGGCGGGCAGGCACGTCGTGTCGGAGGAGGATGCCCTCGGGCTCGAACAGGGTGACGATCGCGTCGAGGATCTGCTGCCGCATCGTCTCCAGGCCGGCAGAAAGGATCTGGGCGACGATCCAGCGGTCGTAGCGGTCAACCACGAGCGACGGGAGCCCGTCCCCTTCGCCGTGCACGACGCGCCAGGCGCTGGCATCGATACCCGTGCGTCGCTCGGCCGCTCCGGCGAGCCGCTCGCGCCACCAGGCGGCATCCACCTTCCGCTCGGTCCGCTCCAGCAGTCGAAGGCGGATCTCGGAGGCCGGCGACAGGAGGCCCTGACCGATGAAACGGCCTCGGGGGTCTTCGACCCGAACGAGGCCGGGCTCCGGAGGGTGGTGCTCCACGTCGCTGCGATAGATCCATGGATGTCCCCGCACCCAGCGTTCGGCGCCGCGCGCCGTGACCCGCGCGGCAGTCATGCGCGGTCGGGACGGAGGACCGTGGCTCCCCGGAGATAGCAATGCTTGATTTCGCCGCGGGTGCGGCTGGTGTAGGCATGCACCAGCAGCCGGATGCAGCGGGGCAGCGAGCCGGGCACCGGGATCTCAGTGCCGTGGAGCAGCGCCACGATGTTCCAGCCGTACTCCTCCGCGGCGCGGGCGGGAAAGGCCGCGTCGAGGTCGCGGGTGACCGTGAAGAGCGCGCTCACGATGTCGTCGGGCTCGAGGTCATTGGCCTCGATCAGCGCCTGCAGGAGCTCGTCGGTCGCGGCCAGGATCTCGCTCGCATCGTTGCGGGCGACCGTGGTGGCGCCTCGAATGCCCTGCATCCGGGGGGTGGGAAGCATCATGGCAGATAATGTAGCGGCGATGGTTCGGCTGGTGCTCGTGACCGATGACCGCCTGGTGGCGGGGCGCGATCTCGTGGCGCTCGCCCTGGCGGCGGAGCGTGGCGGCGTGACCTCGGTGCAGCTGCGGCTCAAGCGCGCCTCCGCGCGCGAGCTTGTGGCCGCGGCGCGGGCGCTGGTCGGTGCACTGCGGGTGCCGGTCCTGGTGAACGATCGGCCGGACGTGGCGCTCGCGTCGGGGGCGGCCGGCGTGCATCTCGGGCCGGATGATCTGCCCGTTGCCCTGGCCCGGCGGATCGTGCCGCCGGGGTTCATCGTTGGCGCTTCGGCAGGCTCGACCGATGAGGCGGCCGCGGCGGTCGGGGCCGACTACTGGGGCGTAGGACCCTGGCGGACCACCGGCACGAAGGCGGACGCCGGGGCGGCCCTGGGCACGGCGGGGTTCGCTCGGATCGTGCGGCTCTCGGACGGGAAGCCCTGCATCGCCGTGGGAGGGGTACGACCTGAGGATGTGGGCGCCGTGCTCGCGGCCGGCGGGGCAGGGGTGGCGGTGGTGTCGGGGATTCTGGGCGAGGACGACATCGAGGCGGCTGCGCGACGGTACGGTCAGCGGTAGGCGCTATTTGTTCTTCCTCACCCGAGCGATCGCCCGCAGGTGCTCGTCGTACGTCCGGGAGAACACGTGCCGCCCGTCGGGGCCGGCGACGAAGTAGAGGTAAGGCACCTTCGCCGGATAGAGCGCGGCCTCGATGCTTCGCAGACTCGGCGAGTTGACCGGTCCGGGCGGAAGCCCGGGGTGGAGATAGGTGTTGTAGCGCGAGGGAAACTGATAGTCCTTGGTGTACAGTCGTGGCTTCCGTTTGCCGGTGGCGAGGAAGATCGCGTACTGCACGGTGGGGTCCGCCTGCAGCGCCATGCCGATCCGAAGCCGATTGTGATAGACCCCGGCTATGGTCTCCCGCTCATCGTCGGCGCGAGCCTCGCCTTCCACGATCGAGGCGAGCGTCACCGCCTGGGCCCGGGTCCAGCGGAGGGGGGCGAGTCGCGCGTCCCACTCCGGCTTCCACGACGAGAGGAAGCCCTCGGCCATCACCTGTACCAGCTCCGGCGCGGTGGTCCCGTAGCGCAGCGAGTAGGTCTCGGGCCGGAGAAACCCTTCGAACGACTTCACCGGGAATCCCAGGACCGCCGACGCGGCGGCACTGTCCCGGGCGGCGGCGATCACGGAGTCGGTGGGGAGGCCGAGCTTTTCCTGCGCGAGCGACGCCACCTCGGGAATCGTGAGCCCCTCGCGCACGGTGAACCTGGTCGTGACCTCGCTCCCCGAAGCCAGAATGTTCAGCACCTTCCACGCCGACGCCCCGGGCTCGAACTGGTAGACACCGGCTCGCAC
>DATLHD010000204.1:0-8900 GCA_035540075.1 Gemmatimonadales bacterium | reverse complement strand
GACGAGGGCGGCCTGCCGTCCGCTGAGGCGCCGACCCAACAGATAGAGCAGCGGGAAGGCCGCAAGCGAGCAGACCACGGAGAACAGTCGCAAGTCCAGGTCCGTCGTCCCGAAGGCACGGGTCCAGCCGTAGAGGAGCAGGTAATAGAGCGGGGGGCTGGTGTCGGAGAGCAGAACGGCACGGACCACACGGGCTGCGGACGCTGGTGGGTCCTCGTGCTCGAGATAGCGGCGCCATTGGGTTGCCGGCTCCGCGCCGGGAGACTCGACGAAGTCGCCCAGCGCCGGCACGGCTTCGACAGCCGGATGCTCCAGGCTGTGCCCGGTGGCCATGGCCAGTGAGAAAAACTCGTCCGCCCACAGGCCGTGCCGATCGGCCACGGTGATCCGGACAAGCGCGGCGAGACCGAAGAGAAGAACTATGGGCAGCAGGTGCCCGCGACGAGCCTTCACCGGTGGCAACCTTCGAGTATGGCCGGCAGCAAAGTTACCGGCGGCCCGCGATTCGGCACAGGCTGCTGCCAGCCGCGCCTGGCGGACCGCCTCCTGATGGTGCTCCGGTTTACCCTGGAGGGCGGATTGATTCGTGGAGATCGAGGCCATCGGCGACCCCGATCGTGTCCGGTGACTCGACCTCTCCGTTCTCGAGTGAGTGGCGTCAGATCACCCGACCAGCGCGGCGTAGAACTTGGGGTCACCGGTCTTGAAGAGTCCGTACCAGGCCTCGAGAACCTTCTCCTCGTAGACATCCAGTCGCGCGAAGATCTCCCGGGCAAACTCCAGAGACTTCATCGCGCTGGCGGTGGTGACGCCTCCATCGCTCACCACGTCCGCTGCCTGATACAGGTGCGCGCCTCGGTAGCCCGTCGCCGCGAGATACTCGGGCGCGTTGCTGGTGTGCTTTCGGGTGTCGAGGACTCCGCCCCGGGCGAGCCCCGCGGTCGCGCCGCAGATGGCCGCCACCGGGGTACCCGCGGCGAGAAACCCCTTGGCCTTCTCCACCGCCTCGACGTTCCCGCCCTGGTCCCAGGACTCGCCGCCCGGCAGAATGAGCATGGCGCTCGCCTCCGGCTTGACCTCGTGGAGGGACAAGTCGGGCTGGATCCTGACGCCCCCGACCGACGTGATGGGCTCGCGCGTCGCGGCGACCGTGCAAACCCGGTAACGGCCGGGGACCTTCTGTCCCTCCGGATTGTTGAGGCCGGCCACGACGAAGCCGGGCTCCCAGTCGGCAAGGCTGTCGAAGACGAAGAGATGGACGGTTTGAGGCATAGGTACCTCTCGATGAGCTCGCCCCGTGACTGAGGCCGGTTGAGGCGCGTGGAGCAGTCTGCCGCCGGCTCATGATACCGGCCGCGCGTCGGCCGGACCAGAACAACGGCCTCCCTTGGTCTGAGGCCGCTCCGTCATTTGTACCCCCGGGTAGCCCCGGCTAGATTCCCCGGCAATGAGTCAGATCACCATCGAGAAGACCGCCGAGGATTCCGCCTCCAAGTCCCTCCGGGTCACCGTCCCGGTGGACCGCGTACGAGAGGCCGAGGCCAAGGCCCTGAAGTACTACGCCAAACGCGCTCGTCTGCCGGGGTTCCGCCCCGGGAAGGCCCCGGAGGCGGTGGTCCGCAAGCGGTTCAACGACGCCATCCGGCAGACCATGCTGGAGGAGCTGCTCCGCGAGAGCTGGGAAACCGCCAAGACCTCGGAGTCGCTCAAGCCGATCGCCGACCCCTCCGTCCGCAACCTCAAGTTCGAAGAGGGCAGCCCCATCGAGTTCGACCTGCTGGTCGAGGTCCGGCCCGAGATCAAGCTCGAGCGCACGGGCGGCTTCCGGGTAGAGCGGCGGGCCGCGGCGGTGCCCGACAGCTCCGTGACCGAGCGACTCGCCTCGTTCCAGGAGGCCAAGGCCGCCTGGATCCCGGTGACCGGGGAGAAGCCCGCCCCGGGCCGGATGGTGCGGCTCGAGGTGGCGCCCATCGAGGACGGCACCGCCGGCACCGCCCAGCCGTACGACCTGGTGCTGGGCCAGAACCAAACGATCCCGGAGGTCGAGGAGCGGATCATGGAGATGCTCCCCGGCGAGACCCGGGAGACCGAGGTGCGCTTCCCCGAGGATCACCCGGACGAGAGCCGCCGGGGCCAGAGCCGCCGGGTGCGGATCGCGCTCCACGAGGTGAAGCGGCAGGAGCTGCCCCCGCTCGACGACGCCTTCGCCCGTGAGATGGGCGACTTCGAGAACCTCGACGCCCTGCGCGCGGCCGTTCGTCGCGACCTCGAGCGCGAGGCCGAGCGGGACGCCGACGCTCAGGTGCGCCAGGCGCTGCTCGCGCAGGTGGTCGAGGCCAACAACATCACGGCGCCCGAGTCTCTGGTCCACCGGCTGATGCACGGCTACGCCGAGATCTACCGGATCCCGCCGGACCAGCTCCCCGCCTTCGAGGGGCAGTTCCACGAGATCGCCGAGTCGCAGGTGAAGCGGGACCTGGTGCTGGACGCGATCGTGGAACAGCAGGGGCTCCGCGCCACCGAGTCCGAGATCGACGCCCGGGTGCAGGCGATGGCGGAAGGGCGCGGCGTGTCGGCGGGCGAGCTCTACAGCTCGCTCCAGAAGTCCAACCGGCTGGCGGAGCTGGAGCGCGGACTCACGGAGGAGAAGGCGTACCAGTACCTGCTCGGGCAATCCACTGTGGAAGAGGCGACAATCTGACGATGGCTACGCTCTACCCTCCGTACATCATCGAGCGCTCCAGCCGGGGCGAGCGGACGTACGATATCTTCTCGCGGCTCCTCATGGACCGGATCGTGTTCCTGGGAGCCCCGATCAACGACGACGTCTCCAACATCATCATCGCCCAGCTGCTGTTCCTCGAGGCGGACAACCCCGAAAAAGACATCTACCTCTACCTCAACTCGCCGGGCGGGGTGGTGTCGGCGGGGATGGCGATCTACGACACGATGCAGCACCTGCGGGCGCCGGTGAACACGATCTGCATGGGCATGGCCGCGTCCATGGGCTCGTTCCTGCTGGCCGCCGGCACCAAGGGGAAGCGCAGCGCGCTGCCGCACTCCCGGATCATGATCCACCAGCCCTCGGGCGGCGCCCAGGGCACCGCGGCGGACATCGAGATCCAGGCTCGGGAGATCCTCTATCTGCGGTCCAAGATGAACTCACTCTACGCCTTGCACACCGGGCAGCCGATCGAGACCATCGAGCGCGACATGGATCGCGACCGGTTCATGAGCGCCGAGGAGGCCAAGGCGTACGGGCTGATCGACAGCGTCTTTACGCCCCGCAAGGATCTGGTGCCGCACAGCGACGGGAAAAAGGAGACTTGACGCTCCGGGAGCCGGGGTTCACTATTCCGGCACCCCTCCATCACCAGGCGAAGTGGGTTCCATGTCCAACGACAAGCACCTCCGCTGCTCCTTCTGCGGCAAATCGAAGGACTCCGTCCGAAAGTTCATCTCCGGGCCTTCGGTCTACATCTGCAATGAGTGCATCACGCTCTGCAATGAGATCCTGGCGGAGGACGAGGAGCGCGAGGTCGCGGACAGCATTACCCAGGTCCCCACGCCGGGTGAGATCAAGGACGTCCTCGACCAGTACGTGATCGGCCAGGAGCGCGCCAAGCGGACCCTGGCCGTCGCCGTCTACAACCATTACAAGCGGATCAACGCCTCGAACGGCCGGGACACCGACGTCGAGCTGGACAAGTCCAACATCCTGCTGCTCGGCCCGACCGGCGTCGGCAAGACCCTCCTCGCCCAGACCCTGGCCCGCATCCTCGACGTCCCCTTCACCATCGCCGACGCCACCACGCTCACCGAGGCCGGCTACGTCGGCGAGGACGTGGAGAACATCCTAGTGCGCCTGCTTCAGGCCGGCGAGTTCAACGTGGCGGAGTGCGAGCGGGGCATCGTCTACATCGACGAGATCGACAAGATCGCCCGCAAGTCGGAGAACCCGAGCATCACCCGCGACGTCTCCGGCGAGGGCGTGCAGCAGGCGCTGCTCAAGATTCTCGAGGGCACCATCGCCTCGGTCCCGCCCCAGGGCGGCCGGAAGCATCCGCAGCAGGAATACATCCAGATCAACACCAAGGACATCCTGTTCATCTGCGGCGGCGCGTTCGACGGGCTGGAGAAGATCATCGAGGCCCGCACCGGCCGGCAGCAGATCGGCTTCGCCGGTGATGAGCGCAAGCGCGCGCCGGAGCTGAGCAAGAAGAACCCCTATGCCGAGGTGGAGCCGGACGACCTGCTGCGGTTTGGGCTGATCCCCGAGCTGGTGGGCCGCCTCCCGGTCGTGGTCTCGCTCGAGGCGCTGGACGAGGAGTCCCTCATGCGGATCCTCATCGAGCCCAAGAACGCGCTCACCAAGCAGTACAAGAAGCTGTTCGAGCTGGAGGACGTGGGCCTCACCTTCGACCCCGAGTCGCTGCGGGCGGTGGCGCTGAAGGCGCTCAAGCGCGGCACCGGGGCGCGGGGCCTGCGCTCCATCCTCGAGACCATGATGACGGACATCATGTTCGACCTGCCGCACCGCGACGACGTGCGGGAGATCGTCATCACCAAGGAAGCGATCAACGAGGGCGTGGCCCCGATCGTGGTGACCGAGCGCGCGCGGACCAAGCGGGAGGCGTGACGCCAGTGCTGGCGGTACGCCGCCCGACGGCCCCGCCACCCGGCGGTAGGGCGGTAAGGCGGTAAAGCAGCGGGGGCGAGTGCCTGTCATCCCGAAGAAGCGAACGCGACTGAGGGATCTTCTCACCCGGGATCGACGACCGTGGAGAAGATCCCTCGCTTCGCTTCACCGCCCTACCGCCTTACCGTCCTACCGCCTTACCGCCGGGGGGTGGCGATGACGGAAGCGGTCCCGCCGAACCCCCTTCAGGGGATGGGGGTCGAGTTCGTCGGCTCCTTCCCTGACCCGCTGGTGCGGCTGGAGCCGCCACTGCCGGAGATCGCCTTGATCGGCCGGTCCAACGTGGGCAAGTCGAGCCTGCTCAACGCCTTGATGGGGCGGCCGGGGCTGGCGCGGGTCAGCGGCACGCCGGGCAAGACCACGCTGCTGAACGCCTTCCGGCTGCCGGCCTTCTACATCGTGGACCTACCGGGCTACGGATTCGCCCGCGCGGGCAAGGCCGCCCGGGCCGGGTACCGGCGACTGGTCACCCGCTATCTGGGTGAGCGCCAGTCGCTCGCGGGTGTGGTGTGGCTGCTCGATGTGCGACACGACCCCTCGAAGGACGACCTGGAGATTCAGCGCCTCCTGGTCGCGAGCGGGCGGCCGGTCCTCGCCGCGCTCACCAAGGGCGACAAGCTGGGTCGCGCCGCCAGGATGGCCCGCGTCCGCGACCTGGCCGCGGCGCTGGAGCTCCCGGAGGACCAGGTGCAGCTCACCAGCACCAAGTCCCACGAGGGCATCGCCGAGCTGGGGCAGAGCATACTCGCCACCGTAGGAGGAGACCGATGAGGACGATCGCCGTGCTGGGCTGTGCCTGGACCCTCCTGGCGGTGATGCCGGCCTGCGGCGCCGGCCAGGCCGGAGGAGGCGGTGCCGTGGATGCCCTGCCGCCGCCGGGCTACGGCTCGCTCAAGCAGAGCGATCTCGCGCTCGGTATGCGCAACGACGAGCTGGAGATCCGGCTGGTGCCGCTCGATCAGCGGGTCACCCGGCTGCTGACCCGCGACGCCTACGAGTCCCTGGAGAGCCTGGTGCACTCGCGCCGCGCCTCGATCGATTCGGTGGCCCGGATGTATGGCATCAGCTCGCCCGGTCTCGCGCTGGTCAGCTTCTTCGGGCAGCGCGAGGGGGCGCGCTTCGATCCCAATTCCCTCACCCTCGGCATCCGGAACCAGGTGCTTCGCGTCCGCGGGGTCGTGCCGTTCAGCCCGCGCTTCTCCAACCACCAGCTCGGGGTGCGGGAGCAGGCGAGCGGGATCTACGTCTTCGACGAGCTGCTGCCGGTGAACGACGACTTCAACTTCGCCTACCAGGGTCGGACCTCGGAGAGCTGGGGCAAGAAGCAGCCCATGCTGGACCGCGAGCGGGGTCGTGTCGCCGCGCGCGCCAGGGTGACGCAGCCCGACAGCGCCGCGGCGCCCTGAGGAGTCTGTATGCCCCACCTGCCCCTCCGCACCATCGCGCTGCCCGATGCCACCAACCGGGTGTACGACGCCTGGCTCGAGGAAATCGGAGGGCGGATCGCCGAGCGGGGCGCCGACTGGCCGCGCCTGACGCGCGAGGTCCTCTACCAGCTCTGCTATCCCGGCTTCGGCGACTACGACGAGCGGCTCGCGGATTCCCGGACGCCGCCCGCCGCGCGCATCGCCCTCATGTCGCTCGACCCCCGCAACATCACGCTGGAGCCCGAGTACTACGCGGACGTGGACCAGGAGCGCTTCGCCCGGGTGAAGCCCCTGCTCTGGCTCTGGTACGGCTTCGACCGCACGACCGTCGGCGGACAGAACGTGCACCTGGGGGTGCGGTTCCGGAGGATGCTCGCGAGCCATCTCTTCGCCCGTTGCGGCCGCAACTTCAAGTGCTTCCAGCACACCGAATTCACCTACGGCTACAACCTCGAGGTGGGTGACGACGTGGTGGTGCATCGCCACGTGCTGCTCGACGACCGTGGGGGGATCACGCTGGGGGACCGGGTGAGCATCTCCGACTACGCCAACATCTACAGCCATACCCACAGCATCGTGGAGCAGAAGGACGTCACCAACGCGCGCACGGTGCTGGAGGACGACGTCCGCATCACCTATCACGCGACGGTGCTCGCCGGGGTGCGGGTGGGGCGCCACGGGATGGTGGGCGCGGTGGCGGTCGCCACCAAGGACGTGCGGCCCTACCACGTGAACGTCGGCATCCCCGCGAAGTCCATCCGGATCAAGCCCAACGCACCGCCCGAGGCGTTTGTCACTGAGCGGGTCGCCAGGCGCGAGCCGACGGAGTCCTAGCCTGCCCCGCCGCCGGGAGCGCTGGTACCTCTCCCCTTCCGCCATCGCCGCGTGGGCGCTCCTCGCCAGCGCCTTCATCGCGACGGCGCTCGGCGGCCTCCCCGCCGTCCTGAGCGTCGTCGCGGGACTCGCAGGAGCACTGATCGTGCTGCTGGCCGCGTGGCGCCGCGAGTGGGAGGTCCCGCTCCATGCGGTGGCGGTGACGCTCCTCGGCGTGGTGGTGTGGTACGCCAACGAGCGGATCTGGTGGCTCGCGCTGGCGGCGGTGCTGACGGTGTCCGCCAGCTTCTGGGTGGCGATCGCGCGCGGGCGGCGGAAGGTGCGCGAGACGGAGAGCAAGAGCGAGGCACTCGCCAGCCAGCTCGACCGCCGGATCAGCGAGCTGTTCTCGCTCCAGGAGTTGAGCTACGTGCTCTCGGAATCCATCCAGCTCGACCGGATCGTGGACCAGGTGGTCCGCTATGCCGGCCGCTTCCTCCAGACCGACGGGGCCATCGTCGTGCTGGCGGACGATGAGCGCAGTCAGCGTCTCCGCGTGGTCGCCGCGTCAGGAACGCTGGAGGCACTCCAGGGGCAGCGGGCGGAAGAGGACGACGCGGGCCTGGTTCGATTCGCCATCAGCCGGGAGCGGATCGAGGTCGCCCAGGGCGCGCCCGAAGGCACGGTGAAGCTCATCGCGGGGGTCACGGTGCGCTCCGCGGCCGTGGCGCCGCTCCGGTCCCAGGGCGTCACCATGGGCGCGCTGGCGGTGGCGGACCGCCAGGGCGGCCCGTTCACCACCGAGGACCTCTGGCTCCTCTCCACCGTCGCCACGAATGCCTCGGTGGTGCTGGCGAACAGCCGGCTCTACGAGATCGTGCGGCAGAGCAAGGAGGAGTGGGAGACCGCGTTCGACGCGCTGACCGAGGGCATCGCCGTGGTCGGCCCCCATGGCGCCGTGCTCCGCGCCAACCGCGCGCTCGCGGCGCTCGCCGAAGTGAGCGAGGCCGAGCTGGTCGGCCTCAACTTCTGCGAGACGCTCTTCGGCAGCTCCGAGGTGGTCGAGGACCTGATCCGCGGCGCCTATCGCGGGCACCGCACGGCGCCGCTCGTGGTCCGCATGGAGCGGAACCAGCGCGTGCTCCGGCTCACCGCCGCTCCGTTCGCCGACCAGCCGGGACGAGCCCAGGCCGGTAGCCGGCCCGTGGTCATCCTGGTCGAGGATGTGACCGAGCAGCGCATCCTCGAAGCGCAGCTGATCCAGAACGACAAGATGGCCTCCATCGGCCAGCTGGTCTCGGGCGTGGCGCACGAGCTGAACAATCCCCTCACCTCCATCGCCGGCCTGACGGAGCTGCTGCTGGAGCGGGCGCCCGAGCCCAGCCTCCCCCACGAGCACCTGCGGGTGATCCACGACCAGGCGGAGCGGGCCGGCCGGATCGTGCGCAACCTCCTCACCTTCGCCCGCAAGGGCGTGGCGGAGAAGGCAGCCGTGGACCTGAACGACGTCGCCTCCCGCACCTCGCTGCTGATCATGTACGAGCTCCAGCTCCACGGCATCGAGCTGGAGCCGGACTTCAGCGCCGAGCCCGTGGTCGTGCTGGGTGACCGCTACGAGCTGCAGCAGGTGCTGCTCAACCTGGTGAACAACGCGGTGCACGCGGTCAGCCAGCTGGAGGCCGGACGGCCACGCCGCATCCGGCTCGAGACCAGGCTCCAGGGCGGGACGGCGATCCTGCGTGTGTGCGACTCGGGGCCCGGCGTTCCGCCACACCTGGTGAGCTATCTCTTCACACCGTTCTTCACCACCAAGTCGCCGGGCGAGGGAACCGGGCTCGGGCTCTCGCTCAGCTACGGGCTGGTGAAGGCACACGGTGGCGAGCTGGTGTACGAGGCGCCGCCCGAAGGTGGGGCGGAGTTCCGCATCTCCCTGCCGGCCTACCGGACACCCGACCAGCTAC
>DATLHD010000203.1:0-3690 GCA_035540075.1 Gemmatimonadales bacterium | reverse complement strand
CCTCGGACGGCCCGGTCCACAGCGTGGCGCTTTTCTCCCGGCGGCCGCTGGTGGAGCTGGACCACCGTACCATCCTGCTCACGGCGTCCTCCCGCACGTCGGTATTGCTGCTCGACCTGCTCTGCCGTCATCGCTGGGGCGTGCGCCCCAACTTCGCGACGGCCCGGGCGGAGGCGGTTGACCTGGAGAGTCTGGCCGGTTTGCCGCACGAGGCGGTTCTGGTGATCGGCGATGCGGCGCTGCTGCTGCGGGCGCAGGGGAGGTATCCCGTGCGGGTGGACCTCGGCGAAGCTTGGAAGGAGTGGACCGGGTTGCCGTTCGTCTTCGCCGTGTGGGCGGCAAGGAGGGACGCGGGCACTTCGAGTGTTCTGGCGGTCCATCGCGCCCTCCTGGACTCGCGTGCCTGGGGACTGGCACACCTGGACGAGTTGGCCGACGAGGCGCACCGGAGAACAGGCGTCGCGGAGCGGACCTGTCGCGAGTACCTCGGCGATCTGGACTACGCGCTGTCCTACCGGCATTTGGCCGGGCTCACCGATTTCTTCCGGCGGCTGGCCCAGGACGGACTGGTGCCTGACGGGTCACTGTCCTTTATATCGGCGGCGTAAAGGATTGCATCTATGAGCATTGTGGATCGTACCTCAAGTGAATTCAAGGCCTGTCTCGAGCTCTACGAGCGCGCCCCCCTCCTGGAGTTGGGCCGGCTGGCCGACGACGAGCGCTGGCGACAGCACCCCGAGAACGCGGTCACCTACATCATCGACCGCAACATCAACTACACCAATGTCTGCGTCGCCGACTGCAAGTTCTGCGCGTTCTACCGCCGCCCCCGGCACGCCGAGGGGTACGTGCTGAGCTTCGAGGAGATCGGCACCAAGATCGACGAATGCAAGGCGATCGGGGGCGTGCAGATCCTGCTTCAGGGCGGCCACAATCCGTACATCCCATTCGAGTGGTACCTGGACCTCATGCGCTACATCAAGCGCAACCACCCGATCCACATCCACGGCTTCTCGCCCAGCGAGGTCGTCTTCTTCAGCGAGCGCTTCGGGCTCCCGGTGTCGGATGTGGTGCGTGAGCTGCGCGAGGCCGGGCTCGACAGCATTCCCGGCGGTGGCGGCGAGATCCTGGTGGACGAGATCCGGGAGCGCGTGGCGAAGAAGAAGGCGCAGACGGAGGAGTGGCTCGGGGTCCAGGAGGAGGCGCACCGGCAGGGCATGAAGACGTCGGTCACGATGATGTACGGCCTCGGCGAGTCCAACGCCGACCGGGTGGAGCACCTGTTCCGGGTGCGCGAGCTGCAGGCGCGCACCGGCGGCTTCACCGCGTTCATCTGCTGGCCCCTCCAGCCCGAGGGAACGCCGGAGATGTCGCACTACCGGAAGACCGACGCGGTCACCTATCTCCGCACCCTCGCGCTCGCGCGCGTCGTCCTCCCCAACGTGCCCAATCTCCAGTCGTCCTGGGTCACGATGGGCCATAAGGTCGGCCAGATCGCGCTGCGCTTCGGCGCCAACGACTACGGCAGCCTGATGATGGAGGAGAACGTCGTCTCCGCCGCCGGCACCACCTACCGCACCACCCTGGCCGAGATCGACCGCATCATCCGGGACGCGGGGTACGAGCCGCGCCGGCGGCGGCAGGACTACTCGATGATCGAGGAGGTCGTGGCCGCGTGAGGATAGGCCCGCCACCTGCCTCGCGATCTCGAGCATGAGAGTCGGCATCGGTTACGACTCGCATCGCTTCACCGACGCCCGCCCCCTGAAGCTCGGGGGCGTGCGCATTCCGGGCGCGCGCGGACTCGAGGGGCACTCGGATGCCGACGCCGTCGCTCACGCGCTGACCGATGCCATCCTCGGTGCCGCCGCGGCGGGCAACATCGGACAGCTCTTCCCGGACAGCGATCCGCAGTGGAGGGATGCCGATTCCATGGAGCTGCTGCGGACCGCGCATGAGCTGGTGCGTGGTCGCGGCCACTCGCTGGTGCAGGCGGATCTGACCGTCATCACCGAGTCGCCGCGCCTCGGGCCCCACCTCCAGGCGATGGCCGCCTCGCTCGCGGGGAAGCTGGGCCTCTCCGCGGGCGCCATCAGTGTCAAGGCCAAGACGAACGAGGGCATGGGTTTCATCGGGAAGGGAGAGGGGCTGGCCGTGATCGCGGTCGCCGTGCTGGAGGCACGCTGATCGAAGCCCTCCTGCAATGGATCGCGAGCCAGCCGCCCGCGGCGGTCTACGGCGTGCTCGCCCTGCTCGCCGCGATCGAAAACGTCGTGCCGCCGGTTCCCTCCGACGCCGCGGTGGCGCTCGGCGCGTTCCTGTCGCACCGGGGCGTCACGACCCCGATTCTCGTCTTCTTGGTCACCTGGACCGCCAACCTGCTCGGCGCCGCGCTCGTCTACCTGGGGGCCCGGCGCTTCGGTCATCGGCTCTTCGCCACCAAGACCGGCCGCCGGCTTCTCGCGCCCAGGTCGCTCGCGGTCATCGAGCGCGAGTATCTCCGCTTCGGCGTGGCCGGCATCTTCCTCAGTCGCTTTCTGCCGGGCATCCGCGCGGTGGTGCCGCCCTTCGCGGGGCTGGTGCGACTCGGCCCGGTTCGCACTTTCCTGCCCATCGCGCTCGCGTCCATGATCTGGTACGGCGGCATCACCCTGATGGGCTCGCTGCTGGGCGCCCAGTGGCAGCGCATCCTCACGATCCTCGAGGACGTCAATCGCACGATGGGCATCATCGCCGCGGTGCTGATCGTGGTCGGCGTCGCCTGGTACTTGTTGGCCCGGCGCCGGCGAGGCGGGGAACGGCTCTGGCAAGCCACCAAGGATGCGCTCGACCCCTCCGCCCCCTCCTTTCTCCAGGGCACCGAGATCGCGGAGGGATCCGCCCGCGAGGCGGCCGCGCTGCTGGTCCTGGAGCTGGCCTACGCGGACCCCGTGCTCACACCCGACGATCGCGAGCTGGTCGCCGGGCACCTGCGAGACCGCTGGGGTCTGGCCGCGGGGAGACCACTCCTCGAGCCAGCGCCCGAGGAGGAGCGGCGCACGCGCTTCGCGGCCTACGCCGACCGGCTGCGGCAACGGTTTGGCCGCGCCCAGCGTCTCGAGCTGGTGGAGCGCATGTGGTCCGTGGCGTTCGGCGACGGAGCCATCGGGGCCCAGGAGGCCCGGGTCATGACGGTCGCTGCGGAGCTGCTCGGCCTCACCCCCGCCGAGGTGGCGGAAGTGCGCCGGCGGGTGCGCGGGACGGATCGGCCATGACCGTTCCCGCCGTCCGCGAGCAGATCGATCGCGAGTTCTGGCTCGAAGGATTTCGCGACTTCCTCGCCCTGGAGGCGGGGCATAGCCCCAACACCGTCGAGGCGTATCTTCGCGACCTGCGCCGAATGGGTGAGTTCGCGCTCTCGCGGGGGGTGCGCGACCCCGGCCGAGTCGGTCGGCCGCTCCTGCGGGACTTCGTCTACCTCCTGAAGGACCTCGGCCTGAGCGCCGCGACCATCCGCCGAGAGGTCTCGGCCATCCGGACGTACTACGGATTTCTGGTCGGCGAGGGCCGCGTCGCCGAGGACCCGAGCGACCGACTGGAGACGCCACGGCGCGGGCGGACCCTCCCCGATGTCCTCACGGTGCGCGAGGTCGAGGCGCTGCTCGCCGCTCCCTCCATCGACGACCCGCTCGGTTGGCGCGACCGCGCGCT
>DATLHD010000202.1:0-2962 GCA_035540075.1 Gemmatimonadales bacterium | reverse complement strand
ATCGTCGCGGCTCATCCCCGGCTTGCGGGCGATGCCCGCGGTCACCACGAACACCTCGGCGCCTGACGCCTCGTCGTACCCGTTGGTGCCGACGACGCGGGTGTCGAAGCCTTCGATCGGTCCGGACTGCCACTGGTCGAGCGCCTTCCCCTGGGGCACGCCCTCGACCACATCGATCATCACGACGGTGCGGGCCAGATTCTTCTCCGCCAGCCGCTGGGCCGCCGTGGCCCCCACGTTGCCGGCCCCGACGACGGCCACCTTCTCGAGCATGCGTATCCCGCGATGAGGGTTATGGATGAGGTATTACGCGCTAAGCCGCCGAAAGCTAGTGCGTTACTTCTTGAGGGCAAAGCGCGGCGCACCGGTCTGGCGGAGCGCCTCGTAGAGCACGATGCCGACCGCCGTCGCGAGGTTGAGGCTGCGGACCGCGCCGTTCATCGGGATCGTGAAACAGCGCTCCGGATGCTTCTCCAGGATCCGGGCCGGCATGCCCTCGGTCTCGCTGCCGAACACGAGGCAGCTGTTCGAGCGATAGGGCGCCTCCCAGTAGCTCCGCTCCGCCTTGGCCGAGAAGTAGAGGCACCGGCTCCGGTCCATCGCGTCACGGAAGGCAAACCAGTCGGGGTGCTGCCAAAGATCCACGCTGTGCCAATAATCCAGACCCGCGCGGCGCAGGTCCGCGTCGGTGAGGGAGAAGCCGAGAGGCTCGATCAGGTGAAGGGGGACATCGGTGGCGGCGCAGAGCCGGGCGATGTTTCCCGTGTTGGGAGGAATCTGCGGGTTGATGAGCGCGACCTGGAGCGCCATCAGCCGCCGCGGGTGTGCATCTCGCGCCGAGGGTCGGCGCGCAGGCTCTCGATCCGGTGAAGGACGCCACGGTCCGCCAAGTCCCTGCGCTCCTCCGCTCCCCGAGCGGTGCGCCGCGTCCAGGTCTCGGCGATCCGGCCGGCGATCTCCTCGTCGCTCCCGCCTCCGCGCACCAGCTGGCGCAGATCGAGGCCGTCCTCGCCGTAGAGGCAGAGCAGGAAGGTGCCGTCGGCCGTGAGGCGGCCGCGGTCGCAGGTGCGGCAGAACGGCGCGGTGGTCGAAGCGATCACGCCGAACACGGTCCCGTCCGGCAGCGCGAACCGCTCCGCCGGAGCCCAGGCGTCTTCGGCCAGGGGTTCGACAGCTCCGAAGCGGCGGGCGACGATGTCCAGGATCTCGCGCTGGGACACGACCTGGTCCATGGACCAGTCGGTGGCGCCGCCCACGTCCATGTACTCGATGAACCGCGGCTCGGCGCCCCGCTCCCTCGCGAACTCCAGCAGATCCACCACCTCGTCCTCGTTGTAGCCGCGGATCACCACCGTGTTCAGCTTGACGGGAGCGAAGCCCGCGGCGTTCGCCGCATCGATGCCGGCGATCACGTCGGCATGCCGGTGGCTGCGGGCGAACTCCTGCATTCGCTCGGGACGGAGCGTGTCGAGAGACTGACCGTCACCCTACGCAGCCCCGCCGCGCGGAGGGCCTCCGCTTCCCGGGCCAGCAGCACACCGTTCGTCGTGAGCGCGAGATCCCGCACGGCCACGCGCCGCGACAGCAGCGAGACCAGCGTGGGAAGGTCGTGTCGGAGCAGCGGCTCGCCCCCGGTCAGCCGGATCTTGCTCACGCCGAGCCCGGCGAAGATCCCGGCCAGGCGGTCGATCTCCTCGAAGGAAAGAATTGACGAGCGGGGCAGCCACACGTACTCCGCCTCTGGCATGCAATAGCGGCAGCGGAGATTGCAGCGATCGGTAACGGAGATGCGGAGGTTGCGGAGCGGCCGGCCGAATCGGTCCGTGGGCAGCAACCCGGGGACGCCGATCATGAGCCGGAGCTCCCGGCCGGCGAGTCTCCGACCAGCGCGCGTCCCGCGCCGACCCACTCGATCGTGCCGTCCGCGTAGAACTCCTTCTTCCAGATCGGCACCCTTCGCTTCACTTCCTCGATCACGTAGCGGCAGGCGGCAAAGGCCTCGTCCCGGTGGGCGGCTGCGGTGGCGATGGCGACCGCCGCATCGCCGATCTCCAGCGTGCCGATCCGGTGCTCCAGGGCGACCCGGACGGGCCACCGGACTTCGGCCTCACTCACGATTTTGGCGCACTCGGCTTCGGCCATGGGAGCGTAGGCCGAGTACTCCAGCCGGGTGACCCCGCGGCCGGCGTGATGGTCGCGGACCAGGCCGAGGAAGGACGCAACCGCTCCCCGGTCCGGGGCCTCGACTTGGGCGACCAGGGCGGCGAAGTCGAGTGGGGCGCTGGAGAGAAACGTCACCGCTCAGCCCCCCGCCAACGGCGGCAGCAGGGCCACCTCGTCCCCCTCGGAGAGCCGCGTATCGAGCGGCGCGTGGGTGAGGTTCACGGCGCAAAGCGGCTTGGGCGGAATCTGCTCGCCCCCGGGGAGGGAGCGTACGTGGTCCAGCGCGTCGGCGACCGTCGCGATCGCGGGAAGGGCCACCCGGACCGTCTCCAGCCCCAGCCGCTCGGCATAACCGGCGAACAGGAGAACGCGCACGTTGACGATCTGGGTCGAGGGCGACGGCATACGTGAAAGCTATCCGCAGTCGAGCGAGGGTGGAACGGGAAGTCCGAAAAGAAGAAGGGCCGCCCGGCAACAGTGCCGGCGCGGCCCTCATCGATGGTGCGAACGAACTTACATGCCCGGAGCGGCCTCCCCGGCAGGCTCACCCTCGTCCGCAACCAGCGCTCGTAACTCCTTGCTGGGCTTGAACACTGGGACCGGCCTTGCGGCGACTTCGACCGGATCTCCGGTGCGCGGGTTCCGCGCCATGCGGGTTTTCCGCCTGCGGATCTTGAAAGTCCCGAACCCTCTCACCTCGATGTTGTGCTGCTGCCGGAGGGCCTCCTTCACGGCTTCGAGGAAGGAATCCACCACGCGCGCGCAATCCTTTTTCGAGATCATGGGCCCGGCGGTCCGG
>DATLHD010000201.1:0-8764 GCA_035540075.1 Gemmatimonadales bacterium | reverse complement strand
GCACTTCACACTGGCCTGGCCCTTCGTCATCACCGGGCTGGTGTATCTCGCGTTTCTCGCGGTCAGCGGCGAATGGCGCTCGCTCCTCTTCCGCCGCCGGGACGTCGGGCCCGCGGTGGAGATGCAGCTCTACTACCTCCGCCTTCGCCAGGAGCACCCGCCCCAGGGGAAACACAACGCCCTGCAGAAGGCGGCCTATACCGGAATCGTGGTCATGGGCGCAATTTCGGTGTTGAGCGGCTTCGCGATCTACAAGCCGGTCCAGCTCTGGTGGCTGACCGCGCTCTTCGGCGGCTACGAGCTGGCCCGCTACTGGCACTTCGTCGCGGTGTGGATCTTCGTCGGGTTCACCTTGCTGCACGTGGTGCTGGTGCTGACGGTCGATCCAGCCTCGCTCCGCGCCATGCTCACCGGCTGGTACCGCGGGAGGTTCCCGAGCCATGACTCCCCGCCCCACGAGTAGTCGCCGCGATTTTCTCCGGCTCGGCCTCGCCGCCGGGCCCGCGTCGCTCATCGCCGCCTGCGGGTGGGACGGCGGCGGGTTCCTGGAGCCGAAGCTTCGCGGGTTCAGCCGGCTCAACGACTGGGTGGGCGAGAAGATCCTGCTCTCCCGCTCCAGACTCGCGCACGAGTATCCGACCAGCGAGCGAACGGCTGAGGGACGGTTTCCAGCGTACTCGATCACCTGGAACCGGCGGCGGTTCTATCCCACCCCACCGGCGGACTGGTCCCTCGAGGTGAGCGGCCTCGTCCGCGCGCCCCAGCGGCTCACCCTGGAGATGCTGGAGGCGCTCCCGGCGGTGACCTACACGGTCAAGCACCACTGCGTGGAGGGCTGGACCGCGATCGGCACCTGGACCGGCGTACCGGTCTCGGTGATCGCCGAGCTGGCTCGCCCGGTTCCCGACGCGCGCTATCTTCGCTTCGACTCGTTCGACAGCGGTTACTCCAACGGGTGGGACCTCGCCAGCGCGATGCACCCGCAGACTATCCTCGCCTTCGCCTTCAACAACCGGCCGCTCACCCGCGAGCGCGGCGCGCCGGTCCGGCTCTATTCCCCCATCAAGCTCGGCTACAAGATGACGAAATACGTCAGCGCGATGAGCTTCACCCGCGAACGCCACGGCGGGTACTGGGAGGACCAGGGCTATCCCTGGCTCGCCGGGGTCTAGCCTCCTTCCCCCGCTGGGGCTGACGCTGGGGCTCCTGGCGGCGCGGGTCGCCGGGGCGCCGCCGCTCTCCGATCCCACCGGCCTCGCGATTCCGCCAGGGGTGCACCTCAAGGCGCCACCATCGTACGTCGTGCTCGCGCCGGTGTACTCGCTCTGGGACGGCGCGGCCATGCTGAGCCTCAGCCGGCTCCACGGCTTCCTCCTCGGCCTCGGCCTGCTGTTCCTCGTCTGGCGCGTCTGGCGGGCCCTCGTCCGGCGACGTGTCGTGCTCCGCGAGGAGCTTCGCGCGCTGGTGGGCGCCATAGTGCTGCTCGCGCTGTTCGTCGGCGGCGGGCTCCTGTCCCACCGCCCGATGCTGCGGCTGGAGGGCCAGGCCTCCAACCTCGCCGCGGTGGACTTCCACAGTCACACCAGCGCCTCGCACGACGTCCGCGGGACGGCGGTCGCGGGCTACGATACGAAGCACAATCTCGAGTGGCACCAGCGCGCCGGCTTCGATGCCGTGTTCATCACCGACCACAACACGACCGCCGGCCTGGTGCCGGTGGATGTCCCGGTGGCGCTCTGCCGCGGCCGCGAGGTGAGCGCGTGGCGGGCGCACATCGTCCTGCTGGGTGGTCGCGTCGAAGCCGTCAAGGGTCCGTATCGCCGGGACTGGGCGGGCCTGCTGCAGCTGCTGGCGGACGCGGACACCGCCTACGAATCACTCTCGGTCGCCTCGCTCCCGGAATACGAGCTCTATCACTGGGGACGGCTCGACTCCCTGGCCGCCGCCGGCCTCGACGGCTTCGAGATCGTGAACGCCTCCCCCAAGGCCAACGAGCTCACCCGCGCGCGTCGCGACACGGTGATCGAGCTCGCCCGGCGCACCGGCAAGTTCGTGGTCGGCGTGAGCGACAATCACGGCTGGGGTGCGACCAGCATGGTGTGGAGTCTGGTGAGCGTCCCGGGGTGGGAGGTCGAGCCCGACCGCCTGTGCTGGGGAGTGATGGACGCGCTCCAGGCCGGGTTCCCCGCCGTCCAGGTCGTCGAGCGGCACCGCCTGCGTGTGGACTCCTGGTGGCCTCTGTGGCTCACGCCCATCGGGCTCCTATGGGAGACCTGGCGCGGCATGGGCTGGGAGATGACGGTGGCATGGCTGGCCTGGATCTGGTCGCTGTGGGTGGTCGCGCGGACGAGGGACCTGCCCTCACCCTGATCCCGTAGGCTGGGTACATTGGTGGGATGCCGCGCACACGCTTCCTCGGCACGGGCTTCGCCGTGCCCGATCGGGTCGTCACCAATGACGACCTCTCCCGGATGATGGACACCAGCGACGAGTGGATCCGGACCCGCACCGGAATCCAGGAGCGCCGCTACGTACGCGAGGGCGAGACCGGTGTGGATCTGGCCCTGGCCGCCACCCGGCAGGCGCTGGAGATGGCCGACGTGGCAGCCTCGGAGGTGGACGCGATCGTGTACGCCACCTCCACTCCCGACCATTTCGCCCCCGGCAACGGCGTGTTCCTTCAGCGAGCCATGGGAATCGGCACCGTCCCCGCGCTCGACATCCGTACCCAGTGCAGCGGGTTCGTGTACGCGCTCTCGGTGGCCGACGGCTGGATTCGCACCGGCCAGTACCGACGGATACTCGTCGTGGGAGCTGAGGTGCAGTCCACGGGGATGCTGATGACGAGCGAGGAACGACACGTGTCCGTCATCTTCGCCGATGGCGCCGGGGCGGCGCTCCTGGGGCCGACCGACCGCGAGGACCGGGGCATCCTGGCCTTCGATCTCCACTCGGACGGCGCCCACGCCGAGAAGCTCTGGGTAGACAGTCCCGGCTCCATGTATCACCCGAGGGTGTCCGCGGAGCACATCGAGGCCGGACGACAGCTTCTCGAGATGGACGGCAAGGAAGTCTTCCGCCATGCGGTGGCGCGGATGCCCGAGTCCGTCCGCGCCGTGCTCACCGCCATCGGGCGCAGCCCCGCCGACCTCAAGCTGCTGCTCGCCCACCAGGCCAATCTCCGCATCAGCGAGATGATGCAGCGCGATCTCTGCCTGAGGGACGACCAGGTCTACAACAACATCATGTGGTACGGCAACACCACCGCTGCGACGATCCCGATCGCGCTGGACGAGTGCGTGCGCGCGGGGCGGGTGCAGGACGGGGATCTGTTGGCGATGACGGCGTTCGGGAGCGGGTTTCTGTGGGGGAGCGTGGCGGTGGTCTGGTAGGCCAAAGCGCTGTCATCCCAAGGGAGCGAAGCGACCGAGGGATCTCCTCACCCGGTCTTCGATGACCGCCGAGAAGATCCCTCGCTTCGCTCGGGATGACAGCGCTGTCGGCCTTACGGGTACTTCCTCAAATAGTACTCCCGATCCCGGGTCGCCCGCGCACGATAGAGGTGCTCCTCCTCGTCCTCCGGATCATGCACGAAGAGGTGCAGCGATCCCGGCCAGAGCGTCGCCTGGAGCGACCAGTTGGTCGAGGGCGCATGCAGCACCCACTGCAGGGCGCCCCCGCCGGCATCGGTGAGGTGCACTTCGCTGGCCCGCTCGAGCGGCACGCTGGACGGGATGCCCGCGATAGCCGCCTCGATCGGATCGAGTTGCAGCTCGGCATCCCCCCAGGACCGGAACGTCACCTTGCCATGCACCGGCGATTCGGATTCCGGGAGCTCGAACTCCGCCTGCCACTCCCCCAGAATGTCCCACGCGTGATCCATCGGACCGATGTCCGGGACCTGTACCGTCGGATGTCTCATCAGCATCGCTGGCCTCCTCCCCTCGGTTGACTGGGCTAAGGACAGAGTCGCCACATGAATCTTTCCCCGTCGGTGTTCCGTACTGGAACGCGATCGGCATCACTCTCACCGGAGCACCACAGATGAACGAGTTCCTCATCACCCTCGGCGCCGGGTTCGCCGGCTACCTGCTCACCCGGCGCTTCGTCAGCCGCCGGCTGCGGTTCGTGGACGCCGTACAGTCCCGGTTCGCCCCATTGGTGGCAGCGGTCTTCGGGGCGCTCGCGATCCTGCCGCTGACCGCGCTCCCACTCGTAACTATCACGACTGCAATGGTTTTTGGCATCGGCGCCGGCTTCGGCACCGCCAGTGCGGCTCGCCTCGTCCGACGAGCCGACACGGAGCTGAGGCGACTGCTTCACTGACACCAAATTAGCCTTCGACCGGGTGGCAGCCCGTACACTGGATCACATTCCGGGGCCCGCCTATCTTGCCGCGATGGCGACTCTCCAATGCAGCCGGTGCGGCCAGACCAGGGAAGGCATGGCCTTCCAGCCCTTCCCCACCGAGCTCGGCCGCAGGGTCTTCGAAGAGATCTGCGGCGTCTGCTGGGCGGAATGGACAAAGACCCAGCAACAGCTCATCAACCACTACGGATTGAACCTTCGAGACTCCAAGGCCAAGGAATTCCTGCTCCAGAACATGGAGCAATTTCTCTTCCAGACGCGCTCCGGCGTCTGATCGTTACACCTTCAGAACCAGGTCCCGATCCGAAAGGTCAGATCCACGGCCGGCCCCTTCGGCTCCAGATCCTCCGTCATACCGATCCGCAGCTCTCGCCCGTCCTCGCCGGCCAGGATCCAGCCGAAATCCAGCGACAGGTCACGCTGGTCGAGCGCAGTCGCGCCGGTATCGTGATAGTAAGGACTGTGTACGAACAGGTTCCCGAACAGCGACTGGCGTCCCCAGAACCGCCATCTCAACCCGGTGCTTGCCGAAGCGAAGAGCTCCCGCTGCAGCGCCCGCAGGGATCCCGTCGCCGGCGTGTACCCGCCGGACAAGCCGGCCTCGAGCAGCAGTCTCGACGTGAGCGGCAGGCTCAGCGTATTGAGCAGGTTGGCGGACACGACCTCGCGCCCATAGCCGGGGGGTCCGGTGTTGGTCGGGAGCGTGAGCGCGAAGACCGTCTGGAGCCGCGGGTGCAGCCGGAACCCCGCGCCCAGCCGGAGATCCCCCAGAAAGAGATCACCGGCGCGACGCTGTACCGGGCTCTCCCCTGCGAGGTCCGCGGCGTAGAGAAAGTGATTCTTCGGTCGTCGCTCCCGCTCGGGGATCTCGATGCCGAGCAGGCCGTGATACCACTCCAGGAAACCGTCGAGCACTCCGCTGTACGCCCCCAGCAGCTCCGCCTCCGCGAGCAGGAAGGTCCGCGTGGAGAGATCGTGGTACACCTTGGCGCGGGTCCTGAAGAGCTCGGAGTCGAGGAGGTACGAAACATCGGAGCTCTCATTGAACTCGATCGTGCTGGCGTACTCCATCCCTACATCGGCCTGCCAACGTCCCGGCACCGGGACGCGGAACGGCTCGAACCCGAGCCCGCTGCGGGACGTGGCGACCGGATTGATCGGGCGGTAGGCGGGAAGCCCCTGGGCCAGGACGACGGCCGGGGCGCACAGCAGTAGCGCGAGCACGACGACGAGCGGCGGCACACCGAAAGATAAGCCCGGGTTGACAAACCAGAGCGCCGCCCCGTACCTTCGCTCCATGGTCGATTCTCACAGCGCGTCGTTCTTCTACTTTACCCATGCCGGCGCGGCGCTCCTGCCGTCCGGTGTCGGTAGCGTGTCGTAGCGCACCGCCGACCGGACCACAGACGCCCCGCCGGATTCGCCGGCGGGGTTTTTTGTTTTCCCTCCTCGGAGCGATGAGCGTATGCGCGTTGCGATTCAGGGCACCTACGGGTCTTTCAGCGAGGCCGCCGCCCGCCGCCGGTGGCCGGGCCTGGAGACGCTGCCCTGCCGCGAGGCGAAGGATGTCGTCGCCGCGGTGCGCGAGGGCCGGGCGGAGGCCGGGTGCCTCCCGATCGAGAACTCCCTGATCGGCTCGGTCACCACGACGTACGACCTGCTCGAGGAGGCATTCGGCGACGGCGCGCTCCGCTTGACGCACGAGATCCTCTACCCCGTGCACCACACTCTGATGGCGGTACCGGGTGCCACACTCGAGGGCATCAAGCGGGTGCTCTCCCACCCGGTCGCGCTGGGGCAGTGCCGTGACTGGCTCGGCACGCACCTGCCCGACGCCGAGCTGGTGAGCGCGTGGGACACGGCGGGAAGCGCCGAGATCGTCGCGCAGGAAAACAATCTCACGGTGGCCGCGGTCGCCGCGCGTCACGCCGCCGATGCCCACGGCCTTGTGCCCCTGGTCGAACGGATCGAGGACGATCCCACCAACCAGACCCGGTTCCTCACCTTCACCCGCTCGGGCGTGGAGCTCCCCGCCGGCAGCAGCGGGGTCACGCGCTACAAGACCTCAATCATCGTGCTCATCGACCACAAGCCTGGTATGCTGGCGTTGACGCTCCAGGCCTTCGGCGTCGGCGGCGTGAACCTCATGGCCCTCCAGTCGCGGCCGGAACGCTCCGCGCCGTGGACGTACCGGTTCTACGTGGACGTGGACGGCGCGGCCACCGATCCGCGGGTGGCGGAGGCCCTGGAGGAGGTCGAGGCGCTGGCGGCGAAGGTCGTGGTGCTGGGAAGCTACGAAGCGTGGGTCGAAGGCTCACGACTGTCCGCGCCGCCGCCCACCCCCGCGCATCACACCCGGAAGCCCGACATCCCGCTGGTGGACCGCCGGCGCGCCCCGGATGGGAGCCGGATCCAGGTGCGGCACCTGGTCTTCGGGGGCGAGTCACCCGTCCTGATCGCCGGACCCTGCTCGGTCGAGAGCGAGACGATGATCCTGGAGACCGCCGAGGCCATAGCCAAGGTGGGCGGCGACATGCTCCGGGGCGGCGCCTACAAGCCGCGCACGTCCCCTTACGACTTCCAGGGCCTCGGCGTGAAGGGACTTCGCTATCTCGCGGACGCGCGCGAGCGCACCGGGCTGCCCGTCGTCACCGAGGTGCTGAGCTGGGAGGAGGTGGCGGTGGTGGCGCGCTTCGCCGACATGCTCCAGATCGGCGCGCGCAACATGCAGAACTTCAGCCTGCTCCGCGCGGCGAGCCGGAGTGGCAAGCCCATCCTGCTCAAGCGCGGCGCGGGCGCTACGATCGAGGAATGGCTGATGGCCGCCGAGTACATCCTCGCGGAGGGCAACCCCAACGTGGTGCTCTGCGAGCGCGGGATCCGCACGTTCGAGCGTGCCACCCGGCACACCCTCGACCTCAACGCCGTGGTGATGGTGCGCGAGCGGACGCACCTCCCCGTGATCGTGGACCCGAGCCACGCCGCGGGGCTTCGCTCGCTCGTGGTGCCGCTCAGCATGGGCTCGCTGGCGGCCGGCGCGTCGGGTCTGATCGTGGAGGTCCACCCCGATCCCGCGCATGCGATGAGCGACGGGGAGCAGAGCCTGGATCTGCCGATGTTCGCGGACCTCGCGTCCCGGGTCCACCCGGGCCGGGACGCGAAGGCAAGGCTAGCGGTCAGCTCATGACAACGTGACGCGTGAACGGTGAACGGCGAAAGGGGGGCCGCCACCGGGCCCCCCTTTCCCTGTTCACCCTTCACTGTTCACCGCCGTTACGGCACCGTGGTCCGACCCCTCCGCCCCACGAACATCCGATAGATCAGCAGCAGGAGCATCGCGCCGATGATCGAGGCGATGATCCCAGGACCCTCGCCGGGATTGGCATACCAGCCGAGGGCCCGACCGAGGAACCCGGCCAGCAACGCACCCGCCACGCCGAGCACCATCGTGATCAAGAACCCGCCGGGGTCCTTGCCGGGCATCAGCAGCTTGGCGATAGCCCCGACGACCAACCCGATGATCAAGGTCCACAGGATTCCCATATTCCCTCCAAGGTGGGCCGAAGAATACCAGTAGTCCGCCACGGACATCTGTGAGCGGGCGCACAGGGAGGAGGGAAGGGAGGGTCAGGAGTCGCGGTCGCCGATCCGGGCCGTCACCGTCTGTCTCTTGCGGTCCCGCATGATGTCCAGCTTGAAGCTTTCTCCAGCTTCATAGCTCCGCAAGATCCGGAGGAGGTGCGAGGGGCCGGAGGGCTCCCGGCCATCGACCCGGAGCACCACGTCCCCGCCCTTCAGGCCCAGCGCCGAGTCCTTGGGAACACTGATCACCAGAACTCCCTCCTCGGTGCCGAAGTAGCGGCCCAGATCGGAGTTGAGGGGGGCCAGCTCCAGCCGTCCCAGGGGGGAGCCGCTGAAGAACTGCCAGTGAGGCCCCGCCACCTCGAGCCGCTCCATCAGGTCGGGCGAGGGAGCCACCCGCGCCTCGCCGACCGCCTGGGGGCCGCGGAAGGTGAAGGCGAAGTGGTCGCCGTCCCGGGCGAACAGGGCGGGCTCGTCAACCGTCACCACCGACGCGGTGCGCCGCTCCGTCCCGCGGCGATACTCGACCGGCACGGTATCGGCGGGCTCCAGCCGGGCGGCGAGTTCGACCAGACGAAGCCCGGGGAGGGACTGCCGCTCCCCGTCTCCACCTTCGGCGGCGCCTCCCGCGAGCACCGATTTCCCGTTCAGGCGGGTGATGATGTCACCCGAACGGATCCCTGCCTCGTCGGCCGGGCCACCCGGCGTCACCGCGTCCACGTGCGCGCCGATGGAGTCGGTTTCCCGAGGGCGGAGGTTCACCTTGATCCCCAGCCGGGCCCGCCGATCCATCATGATCCGCATCAGCCGATCG
>DATLHD010000200.1:0-16343 GCA_035540075.1 Gemmatimonadales bacterium | reverse complement strand
TTCCGCCTGCGGATCTTGAAAGTCCCGAACCCTCTCACCTCGATGTTGTGCTGCTGCCGGAGGGCCTCCTTCACGGCTTCGAGGAAGGAATCCACCACGCGCGCGCAATCCTTTTTCGAGATCATGGGCCCGGCGGTCCGGGCGATGGAGGCGGTGACTTGTTCGACGAGATCGGCCTTGGTCATGCGTCCCCCAGAAGGGTTACAGACGGCGTTGCTCGGGAGGGCATCTTGGCCGATAGTACGGGCTTAAGTGTTGTCTGTCAAGGGCTTGGCTTCCCGGACGCCGGTTGCGGCAGGGAGGCGAGGAACTCGTCGAAGTGGGGAAAGGCGTCGTGCGGACCGGGGGCGGCCTCCGGGTGATACTGGACGGCGAAGAGCGGGAGCTCACGGTGGCGCACCCCTTCGATCGTCCCGTCGTTGAGGTTCAGATGGGTGACTTCGAGGCCGCTCGCCCCGGGAACGCCGTCCGCATCGCCAACCACCGCGAAGCCATGGTTTTGCGTGGTGATGAGGACCTGACCTGTGCGGACGTCACGCACCGGATGGTTACCGCCGCGATGCCCATAGGGGAGCTTCGCGGTGTCGCCCCCGAAGGCGAGGCCGATGAGCTGATGCCCCAGGCAGATACCGAACGTGGGAAGTCCTGATCCGGCGAGCTCGCGGATGTTCTCGATGGCGTAGCGCACCGCCGCGGGATCGCCAGGGCCGTTGGAGAGGAAGAGGCCATCGGGGTTCAGCTCGCGCACCTGAGCCGCGCTGGTGTCCGCCGGAACGACGGTGACTCGGCAGCCCGTCTGCACCAGCATTCGGACGATGTTGCGCTTCATGCCGTAGTCGTAGGCGACGACGTGAGGACCTTCACCCTCTACCCGGGGCTCCCGCGCCGAAGCTCGGCTGGCCAGGTCGAGCCCCGTCATCGAGGGCGACGCCAGGAGGCCGGCGGTGAGCTCCGAGGTTGGCCCCTGCCCTTCGGCGATGACGCCTCGCATCGCCCCCCGCTCGCGCAGGTGCCGCGTGAGCCGGCGCGTGTCCACGCCTTCGATCACCGCTACTCCGGAGGCCGCGAGCCAGTCGTCGAGGCTGATCGTAGCGCGCCAGTTGGAGGGCTCGCGCGACAGCTCGCGAACGACCACGCCGCTCACCTGGGGGCGCTCCGACTCCATGTCCTCCTGATTGATCCCGTAGTTCCCGATCATCGGCGCGGTCATCACCACGATCTGGCCGAGATAGCTGGGATCGGTGAACGTCTCCTGGTAGCCGGTGATGTTGGTGGTGAACACCACCTCGCCGAAGGCGGGATCGAGCGGCCGCGCCGTGGTACCCGCGAACCAGGCGCCGTCCTCGAGCAGAACGAAAGCGGGGCGCGCGGTCACCGCTGCGGAGCCCGCGCGCCGCTGTCGGGAGCGCGCGGGCCCGCTGCCGGGGCGGCCGCCGGAGCCTTCGCCGCGGCGGTGTCGGAAGTCGGCGTGCCGCCGAGCGGCAGCGGCGCGCTGGCCGGCGCGGACGGGGTGGCGGCGCGGAGCCGCTCCTGCAACTCGGTGGACCCGCCGCCCCGAGGCACCAGCGAGAGCACCAGGGAGAGCGCGAGGAAGATCCCGCCGCACCACCAGGTGGCCTTGGTGAGGATCGTGACCGCTTGGCGCCCGCCGAGCACCGTGTCGGTCGTGGCGCCGCCGAGCGAGGCGAGTCCACCGCCCTGGCCGGCCTGCAACAGGACCACCACGCTGAGGAGGAGCGCGTCGAGAATGAGCAACGTGAGCAAGAGTGCGAACATAGGATCTCCTGGGCAGCCGGGAAGTCTAGCGGCCGGAGCGACTTGGGTCAATCGGCCGCGCGCCACTTCCCGGCTACGAAGGTGCCCGCCACGACCTCGTTGCCGCCGCCGAAGACGATCGCCTCGAGTAGCCCCTCGCTCGGCTCCCCCGCGAGCGGCACGGACCCCAGCTTGATGGCGACGAAATCGGCCCACTCCCCCGGCGCGATGCGGCCGCTCCCGATCCCCAGGGCCGCGGCGCCGCCGGAGGTCGCGGCTTCCAGCACGCACGCGGCGACGCCACCCCGCGGATCCGCCAGGGCTCCCCGCCGCTCGGCCCGAAGCCGCTGGCCATATTCCAGCCACCGCATCTCCTCGATGGGAGAGATCCTCGTGTTGGCGTCGCTCCCCAGCGCCAGACGACCGCCCACCGAGTGCGGCGCCGTGAGATCGGGAATCCCGTCGCCCAGGTTGCCCTCGGTGAGCGGGCAGACACACACCCGTCCTCCTCCCTGAAGGAAGACGGTCATGTCCTCGGGTGAGGTATGGGTACAGTGGACCGCGGTGATCCCCTCCGCGCTCTGCAGCTCCTCGCACAGCACCCGCATCGGGGTGCGTCCGTAGGCCGCCATCGCCTCCTCGATCTCCTTGCGCTGTTCCTCGACATGGATGTGGAACGGCAACCGGCGGCGCACCGCTTCGGCATGAAGGGCCTGGATCTCGGACAGGCGTGACGCTCGAACGCTGTGGGCGACGACACCGAGCGACTGCGTGCGGGGGTCGAGCTGCCGGGCGAGGCGGTCCCACTGCCGCCAGTACGCCGCGAGGTCGACGGTATCGAAGCGATGCTGGCCCGGCTCCAGCGGGCACCCGATGCCGCCGGTGGTGTAGGAGGTCTGCAGCAGCACCAGCCGGATGCCGACCTCCGCCGCAGCCTCCAGCACGACGTCGTCGAAGGCCCAGTCGTGGTCGCCATCGTGGTGGAGGTAGTGGAACTCGCCCACGCAGGTAATGCCGACGGAGCGCATCTCCGCGAAGGCCCTGCGACAGAGCTGCCCGAAGGTCTCGCGGTCGAGTGAGGCGGCGAGCGCATACATGCCGTCGCGCCAGCTCCAGAAGGTGCCGGTTCCGCCGGAGAAGCGTTCCACCGACCCACGAAGGCCGCGCTGAAACGCGTGCGAGTGGGCATTGACGAAGCCAGGCAGCAGCGCCATGCCCTCCAGGCGGCGAAACGCCCCGGAGCCGGAGTGATGTGCGGAGCCTACCGACTCGACCCGCCCGCTCACTCCCACGGCCACCGTGATTCCGGGAGAGAACGATCCGTCGAGCCAGGTAAGGTCCGCCTGGATCAGCAACCGGCTCACGCGAGGCACCTCCGGTGAATGAGCTCGTCCAGCACGGTCCCGGCCCGTTCCATCTCGGCGATGGGAACGTACTCGTTGGCGCGGTGAGCATCCTTGATGTCGCCGGGGCCGAACAGTACGCAGCGATAGCCGATTCGCTGGAGCCACCCCGCGTCGGTCGCGAAGGCGACGCTCTCGGTCGTCGTCTGCCCCACGAGGCTGCGCAAGTCGCGGTGCAGCGCCGCACCCTCGTCCAGCATCATCGCCGGACTCTCGCCCAGCATGGTCAGCTCGAGGCGCTCCTGGGGGAGCGCCTCGGCCACGGTCTCGCGGATTCGGTCGGCCATGGTCTCGGCCTGCATACCGGGCAGGAGCCGGATCCCAAGCTGCACCGTACAGCGATCCGGGATTACGTTCGCCGCGCTGCCCCCCTGCACCACTCCGACGTTGAGGGCGGCATAGGGCACCTCGGGAAAGTGCTCCCCATGTGCCGGGCGCTCGCTCTCCATCCTCGCGCGCAGCTCGGCGAGGGCTCCGATGGCCATCGCGGCGGGCTCGATGGCGTTTCGGCCGATATGGGGATAGCCGCTGTGTGCGGCGCGGCCGTGAAAGACGAGCTGAATTCGCAGCATGCCCTTGTGCAGGCTGACGACCCGGAGCGAGGTCGGCTCGCCGATGACTACGTCCACGGGCAGCGCGGCGGATGCATCGGCGGTCTCGGCGAAGTGCCGCGCGCCGATGGTGCCGACCTCCTCATCGTAGGTGAGCAGCAGCGCCAGTGGCCGGCGGGAACGACCAGGCTGCAGGGCGGCGAGCCGGTTGATCGCGATCGCGAGGAAGCCCTTCATGTCAGCGGTGCCTCGACCCACCCAGGTGTCATCGGACCGCGTCAAGCGGAACGGATCGGAGCGCCAATCCGCCTCTTCCGCCGGCACGACGTCCATGTGCCCCGAGAGTGTGAGACCACCGCCCCCTTCGATGTCGGGTCCCGCGCGGACGAGGAGGTTGGCCTTGGTCCCGTCGGGCGAGGCGAGTCGGTGAATCGCGACGCCCGATCGGTGGAGGTATTCGCTGACGAAGTCGACGAGGGGAAGATTGCTGAGCCGGCTGGTGGTGTCGAAGGCCACGAGTCGCTCGAGAAGCGCCGCGTCGGTGAGCTTCCCCGTGACGCTCACCCGCCGTGTCCCACCAGCTCCGCCCAGCCGTCGGGATCCAGGCTCGCGCCACCCACCAGCACACCGTCCAGCTCGGGCCTCGCCAGGAGGGAGAGGACGTTGCCCTGGTTGACGCTGCCGCCGTAGAGGATCGTCACTCGGCCGGGCACGCCCCGGCGGCCCAGCTCGAAGCGGATCAGCTCGTGCACTTGCGCGGCGTCGTCCGGCGTGGCGTTGCGCCCGGTCCCGATGGCCCACACGGGCTCGTAGGCGAGGACGACTCTGCTCCAGTGTTCGGAACTGATCCGCTCCTGCAGCGCGGCGACCTGGCGAGTCACCACCTGTTCGGTACGCCCTCCCTCGCGCTCGGCCAGGGTCTCGCCCACGCACACCAGCGGGATCATGCCCGCCTTCAGGGTTGCGCCGAGCTTTCGCGCGACCTGCTCGTCGGTTTCGCCGAAGAGATGCCGTCGCTCCGAGTGTCCGATCAGCGCCGCACGCGCACCCGCCTCCATAACCAGCGGGATGGACAGCTCGCCGGTGAAGGCGCCCTTGGGCTCCCAGTGCACGTTCTGGGCACCGACGGTGACGTCCTCCCGGCCGGAGGCCGTCTCGTAGGCGGCGCCGATGCTCACCGAGGGGGGGAAGAACCAGAGTCGCCTTCCCGCCACGGGCGCGGTGACCTGGAGGAAACGGGTGAGGAACTCGCGGGCGGCCAGTGGGCCGTGATGCATCTTCCAGTTGGCCGCGTAGATGAGCGGGCGCGTCGCCATGGTCTCAGGCCTCGTCAAGCGCTGCGACACCGGGGAGCGTCTTGCCTTCCAGGAACTCGAGCGACGCCCCGCCGCCGGTCGACACGTGCGTCATTCGGTCCTCGAGCCCGGCCTGAGCCACCGCCGCCGCCGAGTCGCCGCCGCCGACAACCGTCACCGTCCCGTTCCCGGTGGCGGCAGCCATCGCCGTCGCGATCGCCAGGGTGCCGTGGTCGAATGGTGGCGTTTCGAAAACGCCCATCGGCCCGTTCCAGATCACCGTGCCGGCCTGTTCGATCCGCGAGGCGAACTCCTTCTCGGTGCGCTGATCGATGTCGAAGACCGCCCAGCCCTCGGGAATCCGGTCCCGAGGGACCGTGCGGGTCTCGGTGCCGCTCTTGAGCTCGCGGCCGACGACCGCCCCCAGGGGGACGACCAGCTTGTCACCCGAGCCCGCCAGGAGCTGTCGGGCGAGCTCGATCCTGTCCGGCTCCACCAGCGAGCTTCCGGTCTCCAGCCCCATGGCCGCGAAGAAGGTGCACGCCATCGCGCCGCCAAGCAGGATGTGGTCCACCTTGGGAAGCAGGGCGGAGATGAGGTCGATCTTGCCGCTGATCTTGGCCCCGCCGAGCACCGCCAGGAACGGCCGTTTCGGCTGGTTGAGCGCCTCGCCGAGATACTGCAGCTCCTTCTGCATCAGGAAACCGGACACGGCCGGCTTGAGCACGCGTGCGACCGCCTCGGTGCTGGCGTGCGCGCGGTGCGCGGAGCCGAAGGCGTCGTTCACGTAGAAATCGCCCAGCGCGGCGAAGCTGGCAGCCAGGCCGGGATCATTGGCTTCCTCGCCGGCAAAGAACCGTGTGTTCTCGGCGATGGCCACCCCGCCGCGCGGAAGCCGCCGGGTCTCGGTCACAGCCTGCTCGGAGAGCGGGTCGCGAAGGAACGTCACCGGCGCGCCGAGCAGGCGCTCGACCTCGCGTACCACCGGCTCCATGGAGTACTTCGGGTCGGGCCCTCCCTTGGGCCGGCCGAGATGGGACAGAAGCACGAGGCGTGCCCCGCGGCTCCGCAGGAACTCGATGGTGGGCATCGCCGCACGGATGCGGGTGTTGTCGGTGACCTTCCCATCCTTCACCGGACAGTTGAAGTCCACCCGCACCAGCGCCCGCCTGCCGTCGAGGGCGCTCGGGTCGAGCGACTCGAGCGTTCGCTTCACAGCCGCTCCCCCACGTAGCGCAGCAGGTCCACGCACCGGGCCGAGTAGCCCATCTCATTGTCGTACCACGAGGTCACGTTCACCAGCGTGCCGGCGACCACGTTGGTGGAGAGCGCGTCCACCGTACTGGAGTGGAGCGAGCCGATGTAGTCCACGGAGACCAGCGGCTCGTCGCTCACGGTCAGCACATCCTTGAGCGGGCCGTTCGCGGCCGCCGCACGGAACGCGTTGTTCACTTCGTCGGCGCTCGTGGTCTTCTCGACGGTGCACGTGAGGGCGACGACCGACACGTCGGGGGTAGGAACCCGGAGCGACACCCCGTCGATCTTGCCCTTGAGCTCGGGCAGCACCAGCGAGGTCGCCTTCGCCGCGCCGGTGGTGGTCGGGATGATGGACAGCGCGGCCGCTCTCGCGCGACGCAGGTCCTTGTGCGGCAGGTCGAGGATCTGCTGATCGTTGGTGTAGGAGTGCACCGTGGTCATGAACCCGTTCACGAAGCCGAATCGGTCGAGAATCACCTTCACCACCGGCACCAGACAGTTGGTGGTACAGCTCGCGTTGGAGATGATGTGGTGCTTGGCCGGGTCGTAGGATTGGTGGTTCACCCCGTAGACGAGGGTGACGTCTTCCTTCTTGGCCGGCGCGGAGATGATCACCTTCTTCGCGCCGCCGGCGAGATGCAGCGCGGCGGCGTCGCGGTCGGTGAAGCGGCCGGTGGACTCGAGCACCACGTCCACACCCAGGTCTTTCCACGGCAGCTTGGCGGGATCCTTCTCCGAGAGCACCCGCATGGAGTCGCCGTCCACTACGAGGGCGTCCTTCTCGGCCTTGACGTCCCCTGAGAAGCGGCCGTGCACCGAGTCGTACTTGAGCAGGTGCGCCAGGGTCTTCGTGTCGGTGAGGTCGTTGACCGCGACGAAGTCGAGATCCCTGATCCCGAGCTTCTTGGCCGCGCGGAGCGTATTGCGACCGATGCGGCCGAAGCCGTTGATGCCGATGCGAATTGCCACGCTCTCCCCCGGTGTGTTATGGCTCTCGGTTGGCGATCGTCCTACGCGACCGGTTCCAGCGCCCTCGCGAAGGTGACCCCGTCCACACTCGCCGCTCCCGCCGCCTGCAGTGCTTCCGCGGCGGCGGCGAGGGTGGCGCCGGTGGTAAACACGTCGTCCACCAGCACCACCTCGAGTCCGCCGGCACCGGTTGCCGTGAAGGCGCCGGCCAGATTGGCGCGGCGCGCCTCGGGTGTGAGGGCAGTCTGGGTCTGCGTCTCGCGCGTGCGCCGCAGCACATCGGTCCGCACCGGCGCGCCCATGCGTCGGCCCAGGGCGGCGGCGATGCGCTCGCTCTGGTTGTAGCCCCGCACCCGCGCCCGGCGAGCGCCCAGCGGAACAGGCATCAAGGATACCCCCCCGGTCAATGGCTCGAGGCCTCGCATCGCCTCGGCCAGCGATTCCGCTACCCGCCACCAGCCCTCGTACTTGAGCCGATGGACCGCGAGTCGCGCGGACTGGTCCAGCCACACCGCGCTTCGAACCCGGCGCAGCGCGGGAGTCCAGTCGGCGCAGATCCGGCAGGCGAGATCGCCGAATGCAGGCTGGCCGCAGCGGTCGCAGAGCGGCCCGGGCACCGGCCGCCAGCGGGAACGGCAGAGCGCACAGACCAGCGCGTCGCCGTCGCGCGAGGCGATCGGCGCGTCGCACAGGAGGCAGGCGGCCGGCAGGAGCCAGCGCTCGAGCTCCTCCAGCCGCGCGCGCAGCTCAGCGAAGCGCGGCATCCACCACGGCGCCCATGATCTCGACGGGAGGGTCGACGCCCGGAAACCAGCGCCGGAGGGCCCCGGCTCCCTGCGCCACCAGCATGCCTCGCCCGTCGGCGGCGCGGCGACCACTCGCGCGCATGGCGCGGACCCACGGCGTCTCGCCCGTGCGGTACACCATGTCGAACGCCACTCCCGCGCGCGGCACGGCATCCGGCTCCAGCGGGAGGGGATCATCGGCGCGGAGGCCGAGTGGGGTGGCATTGATGACCACGGTGCATGCAGCCGACGGCGCCGTTCGCAGACCCCGGTCTCCGCACCAGCGCTCGAAGGCGGCGGCGCGCTCCGCCGAGCGGGACGAGATCGCGAGGGCCGCGCCAGAGCGCGCCGCGGCGATCGCGGCGGCGCGCGCGCCCCCGCCGGTGCCGACGATGAGCCAGGGGCCCGGCGGGGGCGCCAGCGGCTCCAGGGCCCGGAGCAACCCTTCGACGTCGGTGTTGCCGCCGACCACCGCTCCGTTCTCGCTCCAGAACACGTTGCACGCCTCCACCTCGGCGGCATCATCCAGCTGACGGGCCACCGCCTGCGCCGCGGCCTCTTTGTGCGGGATGGTCACGTTGCCGCCCCCGCCGGATCGGGCGAGGGCCTGAAGCAGGGGGCCGACATCGGGGGCTGTACAACGGAGGGCGACGTACACCGCCCGTAGGCCGAGGGCCCGGAAGGCGGCATTCTGCATCGCCGGGGAGAGTGAGTGCGCGACCGGGTCGCCCAGGAGCGCGAAGACCCGGGTACTGCCGTCGATCACCGCACCATGCCGGCGACCCGACTCACCACTGTGCCGATCAGCTCTTGCAGCTCGGCCAAGGTGGTGCGATAGCTCGCCAGGTCGGAGCCGAAGGGATCGGTGACCTCCGAGCGGCCGGCCTCGCGGCCGGCGTAGGAGCCGAGCAGGTGCACCTTGTGCTCTCCGCCCAGCTCGCCGACCCGGGCGAGATGGTGGCCCGACATCACGAGCACCAGATCCGCCTCGCGCACCAGTTCGCGGCTCAGGAGGCGCGCGCGGTGCTCGCTCAAGTCCATCCCGTGCTCCAGGCCCACCAGATACGCGCCCTCGGACACCGGCGCACCTTCCCACGCACCGGTGCCGGCTGACGCGACCGTTACCGAATCGATACTGCGCGCGGCCAGCGCCTCCTTCAGGAGCGCCTCCGCCATCGGACTGCGGCACGTGTTACCGGTGCAGACGAAGATGATGTGCATGTCAGAACATAAGCGGAGGAGGGCCGGCTCGCCGCGCCGTCCTCATGGCGCCAGCCGGCCGGCCGCCAGTCGAAGCTCGGCGCGAGGAATCGCGCCCTCGCGCACCAGCCGCGGCACCGGCGAGGTGCAGTCCACTAGCGTCGATGGCGGGACGTTGCCGAGCACGCCCCCATCGAGCACCAGCAGCTCGCCGCGCTCCACTTCCTCGGCGAACACCTCGCGGATCCGATCGGCGCCGGGTGCGGGAGAATCGCCCGGGCGATTGGCGGAGGTGGAGGTGAGCGGCTTGCCGGTGGCGGCGACCAGCCGGGCGATGCCGGTGTGCGACGTGTGACGGACGGCGATCCCGCCCTCGCGCCCTCGCAGCTGGTCGGGAAGCTTCCCCTCGCCCCCAGGGAGCACCAGGGTCAGAGGACCGGGCCAGAACGCCGCTGCGAGCGCCCGCGCGGCGGCTGTGAGCACGAGGCCCCACTCCTCCACCATCGCCCGGCTGGAGACCAGCAGCAGAAACGGCTTGCCGGGCGCGCGCCCCTTGAGCCGCGCGAGCGCATCGAGCGCCGGCACCGAGGGTCCGGAGCCGAGTCCGTAGACGGTTTCGGTGGGATAGGCCAGGAGACCACCGCGAGCGAGATGCTCGCCGACGACGGGAATCGCCGCCTCGATCTCGGCGTCCGATCGGAAGGGCAGCGTCATGGGGCCGCAGCCGCGAGGGCCTCCGCCAGGGCGAAATCCTCGCGGGTGGTGATCTTGAGGTTACGGGAGCTGTCGGGCACCAGCCGTACGACCGCTCCGCAGGCTTCCACCAGGGAAGCGTCGTCGGTGGCGCCCGCGGGCCGCTCCCGCGCGTAGGCCTGCTCCAGAAGTCGCCGGGGGAAGCCCTGCGGCGTCTGCGCGCGCCAGAGCCCATCGCGAGGAATGGTGTGGCTCACGCGAGTGGGGTCCGTCGGCTCCTGCGCCTTCAGCGTATCGCTCACCGGCACCGCCGCTACCGCGCCATCGCCGGCACGCGCGTGGCCGATCACGGCATCGATCACGCCCCGCTCCACGAACGGCCTCGCGCCGTCGTGCACCAGCACGATCCCGCAGTCGGAGGGCAGGGCGCGAAGTCCTGCGGCGACCGAATCGCTGCGCTCGCGACCGCCGGCTACGATCGTCAATCCGGAGCCGATGAGCGGTGCGAGGAATGCTGGCGGCCTCTCGGCCTGGTTGGGAGCGAGGACCACCACGACACGGGCGACATCGGGATGGCTGGCGAAGGGCCGCAGGGCTCGCAACAGTACGGGGACCCCGGCCACGGGAAGAAACTGCTTGGGGACCTCGCCGCCGAGGCGGCTCCCCTGCCCCGCCGCCACCACCACCACGCCGACGTCACGCGGCAAGCGCGCGCACCAGCTGCTCGACATGGTCGAGCCCGACCATCGAGACGCCGGCGACCTGTGACGTGCTCCGAGACGAGCCGAAGACGCGGCGGAAGCCGAGTCGGGCCGCCTCCGCGATCCGCCGCTCGATCGCGCCGCTGGGCCGGATCTCTCCACCGAGGCCGATCTCGCCGAGGAAGATGACGTCCGCGGGGGCGGGCCGGTTGTAGAGGCTGCTGAGCAGCGCCGCCGCCACCGCGAGATCGGCCCCGGGCTCCGACAGGCGAACGCCGGCCGTGACCTGCACGAAGACGTCGAGGTCCACGAAGGAGGTTTGCGCGCGGCGCTCGAGCACCGCCAGGAGGACGGCGAGCCGCTTGGGATCGAGCCCGGTGGCCACCCGCTGGGGAGTGCCGTAACCGGACTTGGCGGCGAGAGCCTGGACTTCCACCAGCACCGGCCGAGTGCCTTCCATCAGCGCGGTGACGGCGCTGCCGCTGATGCCATCGGCCCGCGCGGCCAGGAACACGGCCGAAGGGTTGGGCACGGCGATAAGGCCTTGCTCGGTCATCGAGAAGACGCCCAGTTCGTCCACCGAGCCGAACCGATTCTTCGTGGTGCGGAGCAGGCGGTAGTCGAGGGTGACCTCACCCTCGAAGTAGAGGACGGTATCAACGATGTGCTCGAGGGTCTTGGGCCCGGCGATCCCGCCGCCCTTGGTGACGTGGCCGACCACGATCACCGCAGTCCCGCTCTCCTTCGCGAAGCGCATGAGCTGGCCGGAGCATTCCCGCACCTGGCCCACGTTGCCTGGCGCGCTCTCCAGCGTGTCGGTATACACGGTCTGGATGGAATCGATGACGACGACATCGGCCGAGATCGCACCGGCCGCGCCCACGATCGCCTCGAGCCGCGTCTCGCCGAGCACGTGCACCGCCCCGGCGTCTTCGGTGAGGCGATCGGCCCGGAGCCGGATCTGGTCGGGCGACTCCTCGCCGCTGGCGTAGAGCACCGTGCGGCCCGCCGCCTCCAGCCGCGCGGCGGCCTGGAGCAGCAGCGTGGACTTGCCGATGCCCGGCTCGCCTCCGATGAGGATCATCGAGCCCGGCACGATCCCGCCGCCGAGCACGAAGTCGAACTCGTCGATCCCGGTGCGCCAGCGGGCGAGCGGCTCGGTGGCGACGTTACGCAGGCGGTCGGGCGGTTGGGCGGTCGGGCGGCCGGTGCCGTGCCTCCTGACCGCCTGACCGCCCGGCCGCCCTACCGCCACCGGCTCCTCCGCCACAGCATTCCACGCCCCACACCCCTCGCATCGCCCGACCCACTTGGCGTGCTCGTGGCCACATTCGGTGCAGCGGTAGACTGAATGGGCTCGTGCCATGCTACTCCGGCTCGTCGCGGGCGGAGAAGCTGTCGAAGCGGGTGTACTCGCGGGTGAACTTGAGCTGGACGTCGCCGGTGGGACCGTTGCGGTTCTTGGCCAGCATAATCTCGGCGAGGCCGCGCTTGGATTCGTCCTCCCGGTCGTAGTACTCCGGCCGGTGGATGAAGATCACCAGGTCGGCGTCCTGCTCGATGGCGCCGGAGTCGCGCAGGTCGGAAAGGATGGGCTTGCGCTCGCCGCCCCGCTGCTCCGAGGCCCGGGAGAGCTGCGAAAGAGCGATGACCGGTATCTCGAGCTCGCGCGCCAGCGCCTTCAGCGAGCGCGAGATGTCGGAGATCTCCTGCACCCGGTTCTCGGAGTACTCGGGGCTCCGCATGAGCTGGAGGTAATCCACGACGACGAGCTTCAGGTCGTTGTCGATCTTGAGACGGCGCGCCTTGGATCGCATCTCCAAGAGCGTGATGGACGGCGTGTCGTCGATCCAGATCTGGTAGGTCTGCAGCAACCCGGCCGCGCGGGCGAGCTGGGTGAAGTCGGAGTCGCGGAGCGAGCCCTGCCGTACCCGGTGGCTGTCCACCCGCGCGGTGGCGGTGAGCATGCGCTGCACCAGCGACTCCTTGGACATTTCCAGTGAGAAGATGGCGACTCCTTGCCCTTCAGACGCCGCGTTGGCGGCGATGTTGAGACAGAACGCCGTCTTGCCCATCGAGGGGCGGGCCGCCACTACCACCAGCTCCGCCCGCTGAAACCCCGACGTCAGTCCGTCCAAGTCTACGAACCCGCTGGGCACGCCGGTAATCGCCTTGCCGCTGCGCTGGAGCGTTTCGATGCGCTCCATCGTGGGCCACAGCATCTCCTTGATTCGGATGAACCCCTCGTCGCCGCGCTGCTGGGAGATCTTGAAGATCCGCGACTCGGCGATGTCGAGCAGCTCGGTGGCGGTGGAGTGCCCGTCATAGGCCTCGGTGATGATGCCGGTGGAGGTCTCGATCAGCCGCCGGAGGATCGCCTTATCGCGGACGATGCGGGCGTGGAACTCGAGGTTGGCCGCGGTGGGCACCGCATCCACCAGCTCGGCCAGGTAGTCGAGGCCGCCGGCCGATTCGAGGTCGCCCCGGCGGAGCAGCTCGTCGCGGAGGGTGATGTGGTCGATGACGGTGCGGCGCTCGACCAGCGAGACCATCGCCCGGAACAGCCGGCGGTGGGCCTCGCGGTAGAACATGGAGTCGTCCACCAGCTCCGCCGCGCGGAGCGCGGCGTCCTGGTCCAGCAGCATGGCGCCCAGCACGGCCTGCTCGGCCTCGGCGCTCCAGGGCGCCGAGCGACCGACGTAGGTATCAGCGGTCGAGAAGTTGTCTGGCGATACGGACGTCATCCCAGGTCGGCTTCTTCCAGTTCGGGTTGCGCAGCAATGCCGCGGGATGGTAGGTCACGATCAGCGGAATGTCGTTGTACGTGTGCACCTTGTTCCGCAGCTCCCCCAAGCCCTTCCTCACGCCCAGCATCGCCTCGGCCGCGGTGCCCCCCATGGCGAGGATCACCTTCGGTCGAATCAGCTCGAGCTGGCGGTGGAGATAAGGAATGCAGGCCGCGATCTCATCGGGCAGAGGCTTTCGATTCTGGGGCGGTCGACACTTGACGATGTTGGTGATGTACACCGAAGTCCGGGGAACTTCAATAGCCTCGAGAATGCCGTCGAGCAGCTTGCCGGCCTGGCCCACGAACGGACGACCGGTGGCGTCCTCGGTGGCGCCCGGTCCTTCGCCGACGAGCACCATTCTGGCGTCGGGATTGCCCTCGCCCGGTACGGCGTTGGTGCGCGCGGCGCAGAGTCCGCAGCAGTAAGTCGTACGGATCCGCTCCGCCACCGCGTCGACCGTCGGTAGGTTCGCGAGGTCGTTGCCGAGCAGCATCGGATCGGCGGTGGTGACGGCGATGCCGTGGCCCGGGATCGGCGGCGCGCCGCGGAGCCACTTGGGCTGTGCCGTGGCCGGCGGCGGCGGTGGGGACGAGAACGCGGCCATGGGCTCCGCCAGGATCACTTCCTCGCCACCCAGCTCGGTCTGCTGCTTCAGGTATCTCCGCCTCAGCTCATCCAAGGGACCGCTCCACCGCGTCCAGTATCGCCTCGGCCACGTCGCGCTTCGACTGGAGCGGCAGGATCTGTGGCGTGCCGTCGCGTCCCACGATCGCCACCCGGTTGGTATCGTGCTCGAAGCCTGCCCCCGGCTCCAGCGCATCGTTGACCACGATGAAGTCGAGGTCCTTCCGCTCGAGCTTCGCGAGGCCCTTGGCGACCGCGTCTCCCGTCTCCAGCGCGAAGCCCACGACGATGCTGCCGGGCTTCCGCGCCTCGCGGGTCCCGCTCAGGATGTCCGCCGTGGGCTCCATCGGAATCGCCAGCGCCCCGTCCACCCGGCTCCGCTTGCTCGCGCTGGGATCGCTGGGTCGGAAGTCGGCGGGCGCCGCCGCCATCACCAGCACGTCCGTTCCGGGCAGCTCGCTCCGTACTGCCGCTTCCAGCTCGATCGTGCTCTCGACCCGCCGGAGCGTCACACCCACCGGCGGCGCCAGAGCCACCGGACCGGTGATGAGCACGACGTCGGCCCCGCGCTCCCAGGCGACTTCGGCCACGCGATACCCCATCTTGCCGCTGGAACGGTTGGTGACGACGCGCACCGGGTCGATCGACTCGCGCGTGGGCCCCGCGGTCACCACGATCCGCTGGCCGGCGAGCTTTCCGCCGCCACGAAGCACCCGCGCCGCGTGGGCCAGGATGGTCTCCGGCTCGCTCATTCGGCCAGGCCGCTCGGAAGGCCCCTCGGCAAGCGCGCCAATCTCCGGACCGACGATCGCGACGCCTCGCGTCCGCAGCCGCTCCAGGTTGGCCCGGGTCTCGGGCCGCGCGTACATCTCGTCGTTCATCGCCGGGGCGACGAGGACCGGTGCCGTGCGGGCGAGAAGCAGCGAGGTGAGGACATCGTCGGCCAGACCCTGCGCCATGCGGGCGATGAGATGCGCGGTGGCGGGCGCCACGATGATGAGATGGGCGTCCTGCGGCAGGCGGACGTGCGCGAGCGCCCGTCCCGGCTCCCACAGGGAGGTCAGGACCGGGCGCCCGGTGAGCGCCTCGAATGTGGCGGGTCCGACGAACTCGGCGGCGCTGCGGGTGAGCACGACATCCACCGAGGCCCCGGCCTCGGTCAGACGGCGGGCGAGCTGGCAGCTCTTATAGCTGGCGATCCCGCCCGACACGCCAAGAACGACGCGCCGGCCGCGCCACACCTCAGGCCTCGGAGCGGCGGCGGCGAACCAGCTTGTAGTTCAGCTCTCCATCGGTCAGCGACTGGAGCGCCTTGGTGGTGAGCTTCTCGCCCTGCAGCGCCACCTGGTCCTTGGGGAATTCGTTCAGGTAGCGGGCGAACTTCGCGGCGACGAGCACGCCGAGGTACTTGTTGCCCGCCTGCTTGGCGACCTCACTCGGGGTCGTGATGCGCATGTGCTGCGGCTCCTTTGAAGTGGTCGTGTCACCTTTCTAAATCTTCTCCACCGCGGCGGCGACGTCCCTCCGCAGCCGAGCGATGACCTGCGGGAGATCGCTCTGCCGCGACACGCGGCGCGCCTCGGCATCCAGAATCGCCGCGACCTGGGCGACGGCGATGACCAGGTCCTGGTTCACTACCACGTAGTCGTACTCGGCAACCGCGTCCAGCTCCTCGACCGCGCGGGCGATCCGCTCCCGGACCGCTTCCGCCGGCTCGGTGTTCCTGCCCCGCAGCCGTCCGATCAGCACTTCGGCCGACGGCGGCAGCACGAACAGGTGCAGGGAGTTCGGAAAGGTGGCGCGGATCTGCCGGGCCCCTTCGATCTCGATGTCGAGCACCGCGTGACGCCCGCCGGCGAAGATCCGGTCGATCTCGCTGCGCAGGGTGCCGTAGAGATGTCCGCCATAGGTGGCCGACTCGAGGAACTCACCGACCTCCCGCCGCCGGAGGAACTCCTCGCGCGTCAGGAAGTGGTAGTCCACCCCTTCGCGCTCGCCTTCGCGCATCGGTCGGGTGGTGGCGGAGACCGAATACCCCAGCTCGTCCCGGCCTTGCAGCAGGTTGCGCGCGATGCTGCTCTTGCCCCCACCCGAGGGTGCGGAGAGCACGAGGAGAAACGGCTTCACTCGAGATTCTCGAGCTGTTCCCGCAGCTTCTCGAGCTCGCCCTTCATGGCGACGACCTCGTGGGCGATCTCGGCGTCGTTCGCCTTCGCGCCCATCGTATTCACTTCGCGGCCCAGCTCCTGGGCGAGAAAGCCCAGCTGCTTCCCCGCGGGCTTCGCTGCGGCCAGCGCCTCGCGGGCGGCGCCGATGTGCGA
>DATLHD010000199.1:0-4887 GCA_035540075.1 Gemmatimonadales bacterium | reverse complement strand
ATGCTCGTGAGTTGCGGCGTGGGCTGTAGCGAGGTGCCGCTACGAGTCTTCGCCGATCCCGAAATCCTCGTGTGCGACCTCCGCGCCGCCCGAGGGTCGACCATCGGGGGAGGCCTCCCCCCGGTATAGATTGGCCCCCATGGACGTCCAGATCTTCGGCACTCGCAAGAGCCCCGAAACGCGCAAGGCCCTCCGCTTCTTCGCCGAGCGCCGCATCAAGACCCACTTCGTCGACCTCCAAGAGCGCGCGGCCTCTCTCGGTGAGCTCCGACGCTTCGCCCAGAAGTTCGGCGTCCCCGCGCTGGTGGACCGCGGCTCCCGGCGCTTCGCCGATCTCGGCCTGGGGGCCGCCCAGCTGAGCGAGGATCGCTGGCTCGACAAGCTGGTCGAGGAGCCACTCCTCCTGCGCGTGCCCCTGGTCCGCCAGCAGCAACGGCTCACGATCGGCGATGCCGAATCGACCTGGCGGGAGTGGACCGGCCGTTGACCCAGCTCAGCCTCGCCGGCGTGCGGATGGACTTCGGCGCCACCCGGCTCCTCGACGACGTGAGCTTCACCGTGACCCGTGGCGAGCGCTGGGGCATCATCGGGCGCAACGGGGCGGGGAAGACCACGCTCTTCAGACTCATCACTGGCGAGCTGCAGCCGGCTGCGGGCACCGTCGACCGGGCCTCCGGTCTTCGCATCTCGCTCATGGACCAGCAACGGGAATTCGCCGACGCCGCCACGGTGTGGGAGGCGGCGGCCGGTCCGTTTCGCGCCATCCTCGAGCTCGAGCGTTCCCTGGCGGAGCAGGCCGCCGGGCTGGCGGAGGCGGGAGACCGCGTCACCGAGCAGGCGCTGGCCCGCTACGATCGCGACTTCGAGCGTTTCCAGCGGGAGGACGGCTACACCGTGGCCGCCAGGGTAAACGCAGTGTTGCACGGCCTGGGCTTCGATCCCGACGAGGCGCGTCGTCGCCCCCCGGAAGGCCTGAGCGGCGGCGAGCGCGGACGCCTGGGGCTGGTGCGCCAGCTGGTGGCGCCGGCCGACCTGCTCCTCCTCGACGAGCCCACCAATCACCTCGATCTCGAGACCACCCGCTGGCTGGAGAATCACCTGCGCCAGCTCGACGCGACCGTGATGGTGGTGAGCCACGATCGCGCCTTCCTCCAGGCCGTCGTCGAGCATGTCCTCCATCTCGAGGCCGGGACCGCGCGGTCCTACAGCGGGGATTACGAGGCCTTCGTACGGCAGCGCATCGAGCGGCGGCTGGCCGAGCAGCGCGCCTTCGCCAAGCAGGCCCGCGTGATCGCCGGGGAGGAGGAGTTCATCCGCCGCAACATCGCGGGACAGAACAGCGCGCAGGCCAAGGGTCGGCGGCGGCGCCTCCACCGCATCAGCCGCCTCAGTCCGCCGCCGGGCGAGGAAGGCGCGATGTCGCTGCGTCTCGAGGCGGCGGAGCGCGGCGGAGATCAGGTGCTGGTCGCCACCGGCGTCGGGCTCCAGGTGGAGGGCCGCGCCCTCCTCCACGACTTCACCGCCAGGATCAGCCGCGGCGAGGTGGTGGGCCTGGTGGGCCCCAACGGTGCCGGTAAGTCCACGCTGCTGCGCTCGATCGTGGGCGAGCGCGCACCGGACGCCGGTGAGATCCGCTTGCCCGAGTCGGTGCGCATCGCCTATTACAGCCAGGACCTGGCGCAGGTGCCGCAGGATCGCACGCTCTACCAGATCATCGCCGATCTCCGGCCCTCCTGGGGCCGCGGCCCGATCCAGGGCCACCTCGGCCGCTTCGGATTCTCCGGGGACTCGGTGCAGCGCCGGGCGGGATCACTCTCCGGTGGCGAGACGGCGCGGGTGGCGCTCGCCATGATGGTGCTGTCCGGCGCCAACTTCCTCATCTTCGACGAGCCCACCAATCATCTCGACGTCGAGTCCATCGAGGCCCTCGAGGACGCGATCGAGTCGTTCGGCGGCACCGTGCTGCTCGTGAGCCACGACCGCGCCTTGCTGCGCACGCTCACCACCCGCATCTGGGTCCTGCACGGGACCCGGATCACCGATTTCGACGGCGGGTTCGACGAGTGGGAGGTGGCGAGCGCCGAGCGGGAGCACGCGGCGGCCGTGGCCGCGGCGGAGGAGGTGGCGCTGCGGAAGGTGCGTGAGCGCAAAGCCACCCGCCGGCCGGAGGACGAGCGACGCCGGCGCCACTCGGAGCGGCGGACCGCCGAGCGCGCCGTCGCTGAGGCGGAGCGCCGCGTGGGAGAGCGCGAGCGCCGGGTGCAGGAGCTACGGGTACGGCTGGAAGACCCCGCGCTCTATCTCACACCCGACGCCGCCGCCGAGGCCCAGCGGCTCGGTGTGGAGCTGGAGGCGGCCCGCGCCGAGCTGGATGCCGCCTTCGCGGAATGGGAGGCTGCGACACGCCTCATGGAGGCGATCGACTGAGCGACGCTCGCCGGTGGCGCGTGCTCGGCCTCCTCGCGCTGGCCGAGGTGTTGGGGATGTCGCTCTGGTTCTCCGCCAGCGCGGTCTCCGGACAGTATCGCGCCCTCTGGCACCTCACCCCTGGCGAGGCGGGGTGGCTCACCACCTCGGTGCAGCTCGGCTTCGTGGTGGGGACCGCCGGGGCGGCGATCCTCAACCTCGCCGACATCATCAGCTCCCGGTGGTACTTCGCCGTCAGCGCGCTGCTCGGGGCGGCCGCCAACACGGCGCTCGGCTGGGCGGCAGACTATCCCACTGCGCTCGCCTGCCGCTTCGCCACGGGCGTCTTCCTCGCGGGCGTGTACCCACCGGCGATGAAGATGGCCGCCACCTGGTTCCGGAGCGACCGCGGCCTCGCGATCGGGGTCATCGTCGCCTCGCTCACCGTCGGGAAGGCGATGCCCTACCTGGTACGCTCGGTCGAGCCAGGCGGTGTGCGCGGCGTGGTGCTCGCCGCCTCTGCCGGCGCCCTCATCTCCGCACTCCTCGTCGGGCTCGGGTATCGGGATGGGCCGTTCGAGTTTCCCCGCCGTCCGTTCTCCTGGCACCTTGTCGCCGGGGTGGTGCGGCATCGGGAGACGCGACTCGCGACCGGCGGCTACCTGGGTCACATGTGGGAGCTGTATGCCATGTGGACCTGGGTGCCCGCGTTCTTGGCGGCGAGCGTCGCCGCATCGGCGAGCGAGGTGTCGCCGTCGACGGTGTCGGTCCTGGCCTTCGCGGCGATCGCGACGGGGGGAGCCGGCGCCGTGTGGGGCGGGCGGGCGGCGCGCCGGCTCGGCTACGCCCGAGTCGTCACGCTGGCAATGACCATCAGCGGGATCTGCTCGCTGGTCGTGGGACTCCTCTTCGGCCGGAGCCTCTGGCTCCTGGCTCCCGTGGTGCTCGTGTGGGGCTTCTTCGTGGTCGCCGACTCGGCGCAGTTCAGTGCGATGGTCACGGAGCTGTCGCCGCCCCACGCCGTGGGCACTGCCCTCACGCTCCAGACCTCGCTGGGCTTTCTGCTCACCATGGTCACCATCCAGCTCATCCCGGTACTGGTGACGCTGGTAGGCTGGCCGCTCGCCTTTCCTGTCCTCGCCCTGGGGCCCGCCGCCGGCATCGCCTCGATTCGCCTCCTAGGGCCTCGGTTCGCTCCCGCCGCTCACCCCTGATCAGTGCGTCCTGCCTCCTGACAAGCACTGCTTGTAAGTACCTGCTTGCAATGCAAGTTCCTCCTTTCTATACATCCGCTCATGAAGGTGAAGGAACAGCTCGTGGCGGCCGCGCTGCAGGTGTACGCCGAAAGCGGCTACCACGGAGCTACGACGCGCCGCATCGCGGCCGCCGCCGGGGTCAACGAGATCACGCTCTTCCGCCACTTCGGCAGCAAGGACGTCCTCCTCCGGGAGGCGTTGGCGCGCTGTCAGGCCGAAGCCGCCGTGCCGCTCCCCGAGGCCCCACACGACCCGCTCCAGGAGCTGACCGACTGGAGCCGGTCCCATCTGCTGCATCTCCACCAGCGCGCCGCCCTGATCCGCACCTGCCTCAGCGAGTTCGCCGAACGTCCCGACCTGGTGACGCCCGAGGTGAGCTGCCCGGCGCAGGCCGCGCGGTCGCTGGCCGCCTATCTCGAGCGTCTGCAGAAGCACGGCCTGACAGCCGGGCCCGTCGAGCCCAGAACGGCTGCCGCCATGCTCCTCGGGACGCTCTTCGCGGACGCCATCGGCCGCGACATTGTCCCCGACATGTACGCCGTGCCCACGGAGGAAGCGCTCTCGCAGTATGTGGCGCTCTTCCTCCGGGGCATCGGCGTCGAGACCAGCACCCCGCGGAGCAGTCCATGAGATCCGCCGTATCGCTCTCGATGCTTCTCCTCGCCCTCGCCGCACCCGCGGCAGCGCAACAAGCCACTCATGCGTCCGCCCAGCCGCTCTCCATCGAGCAGGCGCTCGACTTGGCGGAGCGAGCCAGCGAATCTGTCGGCCTCGCGCGGAGCGGCCTGGCGCAGGCCCAGGGCGAGCGGCAGCGGGCGCGGAGCGGCTACTACCCGCAGCTCACCGGCTCGGCTTCGTACACCCGGGCGCTCCGGAGCCAGTTCTCCGGGCTCCAGAACAATGGCCCCGACGGTCCGGTACCGGAGGAGTGCAGCGCGTTCGTGCCTCGTCCCGAGCTGCCCATCGAGGAGCGACTGGATTCCCTGGAATCAGCGTTGGAGTGCGCGAGCAACTCGGACCCGTTCGCCGGTCTTGCCAACGACCTGCCGTTCGGGCGGGAGAACACCTATCGGCTCGGTCTCTCCTTCTCCCAGAATCTGTTCACTGGAGGACGGGTGAGCGGCCAGGCCCGGGCGGCGGAGGCCAGCGTCCGAAGCGCAAGGCTCGGCTTGACGTCGGCGCAGGCAGAGCTGCTGCTGAACGTCACCGAGGCCTACTACGACGC